>JBBSPT010000119.1:0-7913 GCA_038258515.1 Chitinophagales bacterium
ATCAACAATGCCTTGACTGCGGAAATCAGGTACAACGTACTTTCTAACGGAACATTAAACGGAAGGTTTACACTTAACAATATCAAGTACAAAAATGGAACTGCAAACAGTACAGTTGGGTACATCCTCCTCGATGGATTATTGCCGGGTAAGAATTATCTATGGAATGTTGAACTAACAAAAAGGATTGCCGGAAACGTCGAATTGAATTTGCAATACGAAGGAAGGAAGCCAGGCGAAACACGTGTCATTCACACTGGCAGGGCTTCTGTTCGGGCCATACTTTGATGAGAATATAATCGAAATGAATTTTATCCTCTTTCGCTCATTGCCCATTTCATTTATTGTCAACGCAATCATTAAAGTATTGAAGATGAAAGCGAGGATATTATGAAGCAAAGAAAAGCGTCTTAGCTTCTTTGAAGTGACATCAACATCCGAGACCTGGAAGTTCATTCCGAGTACGAACGAGAAGTAGGATAAAAGGCAGATTGAAATTCATTTTCCACCAATTTGTCTTTCGATAAAGTCACCTATGGCTTCCTCTTTGGCTCTTATCTTTTTGTATCGTTGAATTGATAAAAGATCCCAAACTGAAAGACATTGCTTTGCAGCGTTGGATTGTTCTTCTTATTTATACTGGCCAGGCCGAAAACATATCTCGCATCGAATCCAAGTCCTGAAGAAGTAAGGTAGCCGGCACCTACAGGTATTGAAACGGCAACCGATTGATAGTTCTTGTTCGTTACACTTACATTTCCGGTCTTCGTTTTTGCTTTAACAAGGAAACCCAATTGTGGACCAGCTTCAAGACGCAACCCGTCGTTCACCATATATTGAAGCAATACAGGCACGTTTACATAATTGAAATCATACTTCACGTCCGTACCGCCAATAGTTTTTTTCGCTCCTTCCAGCGAGTAAATTAGTTCCGGCTGAATAGCCCAATGCGTTGCAGCGTGGATATGTGCAAGCACGCCGGCATGAAATCCTATTTTGCTGTCGTAAGATGAGTTGTCTTCAAAATTTAAAGAAGAAACGTTGATACCGCCTTTCACTCCAAAATGCGTTTTTTGTGCCTGTGTTGAATGCAACAAAAAAAATGAGAGAGCAAAAATAATTGTCTTTTTCATAAAAGTTTTTTTAGTACTGAATTAGTTAAAAATCAAAATGATATTCCCAAAAAACAAAAGTCATACCTGTTTTTTCAATCTGCTAATTATTAACTTTGCATAAGAAATTAGTTCACCATGCAAGTGTCCATTTCCCGGCCATCGGGAAAATTAAATTTCGATTAAATATGGCATCGTTACACAATAGAATTTCCCAAAAGGAATTAAAGGAAAAACTTTACCGGGAGAATGAATCAAGAATTACTTTTTCCTTTTACCGTTACACACCGATTGAGGATCCTACCGCTTTCCGGGATGAATTGTATAAAGCATTATTTCCATTGAAAGTTTTTGGAAGAATTTACGTGGCGCATGAAGGAATAAATGCCCAGGGTAGTGTTCCAGCGTCTTTGTTTGAAGATTTTAAAAGACTTTTATTTACACTTCCTGGATTTGAGGATACGAGGTTGAATGTTGCAATAGATGATGACGGGAAAAGTTTTTGGGTATTGAAAGTGAAAGTGCGTGAGAAAATTGTAGCTGATGGAATAACAGATCCCGGTTTTGATATGAAGAAAAAAGGAAAATATGTGGACGCCGATTCTTTTAATTCTCTCACCTCCGATCCGGAAACAATTGTTGTGGACATGAGAAATCATTATGAATATGAGGTCGGGCATTTTCAAAGTGCTATTGAAATTCCATCTGATACCTTTCGGGAACAGTTGCCCATGGCCGTGAAAATGCTTCATGATAAGAAGGATAAGAATATAATTATGTATTGTACGGGTGGTATCCGTTGCGAGAAGGCGAGCGCATGGATGCTGCACAATGGTTTCAAAAATGTTTTTCACCTGGAGGGTGGCATAATTCACTATGCGAACAAGGCGAAAGAAAATAATCTTGAAAATAAATTTCTTGGAAAAAATTTTGTGTTCGATGCTAGACTCGGTGAAAAAATTGGAACGGAAGTAATAAGTCAATGCCACCAGTGTGGTGATCCCTGTGATACGCACATTAATTGCGCAAACGAAGGTTGCCACCTGCTTTTTCTTCAATGCGACAATTGCAAAACTGAATTTGATGGATGCTGCTCAGAAGCATGTAAGGAAATCTATAACTTACCTGCAGATCAGCAAAAGCAAAATCGGAAGGGTGTGAAAAATGGGCTGATGATCTTTAATAAATCGAGAAAGCGAATGAAAAACTTATTGGTGAAAGACAGATAATAATAAATGCCTGCAATTCTTCTGTCAAATTCCCAGAACTTATAATCTGTGTTTTTTTTGATTTCCTGGTTTTAGGAACAATTGATAACGTACTTGGATGATCGGATGAGTTGATGGAGAGAATGATGCGTAAGGTGGCCAGCAACTTCCCATACGAAGACTAACAGCCAACTAACTCAGCCTTTTAATTTTTCAACCAATTGTTGCATGTGTCTTGCATTTACAATGGCTGCAGTTCCCCAGGTATTGTTGAAATAGATCCAGACTTCAGTCATTTTGGGTCCAATCACTTTAGAAAATTTTTCGTTCAGATAGATTTCGCTGTATGGGGATTTATACAAAATAGGAATTCCATGGAAGCGGTAGTAGATATATTCTTTTAAAGAAACCACATCTTCAGGCAGACCCGGATAACTGATGCCACTAAATACTATTTTGTTCCTTTTCAATGCAGCATATACTTTTTTGTTCCACCAGCTTTCATTTCGAAATTCGAGGACATTTTTAAACCGGGGATTAAGACATGAGATGAGCAATTCAAGAATTTCTTCTGAATAACTTATTTGTGGGTGAAGTTGAAAAAGTATGCAACCAAGTTTGTCCCCCAATCCTTCATCGCATGCTGCATAAAAATCCTGCAGATAAGTGGAGCAGTCGTTAAATCTTTTATAATGCGTGATCAACCTCGGGGCCTTCACTGAGAACCTGAATTCCTCAGGACTGGAGTCGAACCATTTACGCAAGGATTTTGGTGTAGGAAATTTATAGAATGATGTATTAATCTCGAGCGTATTAAATTGACTGCAATAAAATTGAAACCATTTCGATTGAGGAACTCCCTCAGGGTAAAATATTCCTTTCCATTCCTTGTAGTGAAATCCTGAACAGCCGATGTAGATTTTTTGCATTGTACATTGATTTGAATCCAGTCGAAAAAGTTTTTTCTATAAAACCATACCGCCGGAATAAAGCAAGAACTATGCATTTTTTTAATGGATCATCAGACACAGAGAAATGTTTGGCGGAGAGTTGCTCCAGAAAACAGTGTAACAAAATGAAGCGAAATAAAATTCATAATCTATCTTAATTTTTTCACACTATCGATGATTTTAGTCAACGTTTCCTCGTGAGATAAATCTTCCGGTTTGAATTTCCTGCCAATTAAATTTTCGTACAATTCGATATAGCGGTTGCTTATTTTTTGAATCCAGTCGTCTTTCATTTCGGGCACTTCCTGACCTTGTTTTCCAGTGAAGTTGTTTGCGATCAGCCATTCTCTTACAAATTCCTTACTGAGTTGTTTTTGTTTCTCACCCCTGGATTGTCGTTCTTCAAAACCATCCGCATAAAAATATCTTGAGCTGTCAGGCGTATGTATCTCATCGATTAAAACTATTTTATCGTCCAGTTTCCCAAATTCATACTTAGTATCAACCAATATCAACCCTCTTTTTGCCGCTATTTTTTTTCCTTCTGCAAAAAGTTCCAATGCATAATTTTCCAGGATCTCATATTCTTTCGGCGTAGCAAGCTCCCTGTTTATAATTTCATCTTTGCTGATATCTTCATCATGTTCTTCTTCTGCCTTTGTTGAAGGAGTAATAATAGGATTTGGGAAATAATCATTTTCGTGCATGCCGCCAGGTAATGCAACTCCGCACAATTCTCTCTTTCCAGTTGCATAAGTACGCCACGCATGTCCTGTCAAGTTCCCCCGAACTACCATCTCCACTTTGAACGGGTCACACTTATAACCAATCGATACCGTCGGTGCCGGATCTTCTATTAGCCAGTTGCCACAAATATTTTTTGTAGCATTCAACATGTAAGCTGCCACCTGGTTCAGCACCTGTCCTTTATAGGGTATTGGCTTTGGAAGTATTACATCAAAGGCAGAGATGCGATTGCTGGCAACCATCACTAACCAGCGATCATTGATGGTGTAAACGTCTCTGACTTTCCCTTTATAAAAGCCGGTTTGTCCGGGGATCAAAAATTTTTCCATTCTGTAAAATTAATTTCAATTCCTCCCACGTAAAAAAATACCCGTCCCAAGATATAAACATTGAGGTCAAATATGTTGAAGATTATTTTTCAAAACATCATAACTATGCTTACTTTGGTGTCAAATTCACACCCAAATCGTTGCTATGACAAACAAACTGAAACATTTTGTGGTTTTAATCACTGCAAATCTTCTCAGCATTTTATCATTCTCACAGAATATTGATATCAATGGAAAAGTGACGAGCAGTGCAAATGGGGAGAATATTCCTGCAGCTTCCGTAGTAGTAAAAGGAAGCGGAGCCGGCACCTATACGGATGAAAACGGAAATTTTAAACTGGCATCCACTGTTGCACCACCACTAACATTGGTCGTAACATCTGTCGGATACGAATTGAAAGAAGTGCCCGTTAGTGCTGGTCAATCAACTGTTGATGTTTCGTTGCAACCGTCCAGCATTCTCGGACAAGAAGTAGTCATTTCTGCAACAAGGGCGCCATCGCGCATTCTTGAATCCCCTGTAACAATTGAAAGAATAAGTGCGGCAAACATTCGTAATACGGCCTCAGTTTCTTACTACGATATGGTGGGGAAACTTAAAGGTGTGGACATGGTAACTTCTTCTCTCACTTTTTCAACCCCGAGCACGAGAGGATTTAACGGAAGTGGGAATCTTCGCTTCAACCAGATAGTGGATGGAATGGACAACCAGGCTCCAGGGTTAAATTTTTCAGTAGGAAGTACAATTGGCCTGACTGAACTTGACGTAGAGAGCGTAGAGCTTTTACCCGGCGCATCATCCGCGTTGTACGGACCGGGCGGACAAAATGGTGCATTGATCATTACGAGTAAGGACCCATTCAGGTACCAGGGACTTTCCTTCCAGGTGAAAACAGGAATCATGCATATCGACGATCCTTCGGCAAAAGCATCCCCATACTACAACTGGTCTCTGCGTTGGGCAAGGAAAGTGAGTGAAAAATTTGCATTCAAGGTTGGCGGTGAGCTTGTCCAGGCCAAAGATTGGGTAGCTGATGATTACCGGAATTACGACCGGTTGGGCACAACCGGAAAGGTGCTTCCCGGCACGAGAGAGACCGATCCGAATTATGATGGTATAAATGTATATGGTGACGAGACGACCGGCGACATGAAGTCTTATCTGAACGGTGTAGCTTCGCAGGCGACTTTCTACGCTCCATACATCAATGCAATGCCGGCATCAATTCCGGTTTCGAGAACCGGCTATAAAGAGAACGAAATTCTCAATCCCAACACCGTGAATTTTAAAGTGTCAGGTGCATTGAGTTATAAACTTACCCCAAGATTATCACTTAATGCTGAAGGCTATTGGGGAACTGGAAACACCATTTACACCGGAAGTGACCGGTACTCATTGCTGAATCTGAAAGTCGGGCAATACAAATTAGAATTGGTTCATGAAAACTGGTTTATCCGGGGATATACTACTCAGGAAAATGCGGGCGAATCATACAACGCGACTGTCACTACAAGACTGTTTAATGAAGCCTGGAAAAAGACCTTAACTTTTGACAGCCAGGGAAATCCAAATCCACAGCCAACCGATTGGCTGGTACAATATGCACAATCGTTTTTACAAAATAAATTGGGAGGCCTCAGCGACATCGATGCTCATAGCGCTGCCAGATCGGTTGCTGACCAGGGAAGGCCCGTGCCCGGCTCGGCCGGGTTTAAAAGAATCTTTGACCAGGTAAGAAGTGTTCCTATTTCCAAGGGGGGAGGGCTTTTTGTGGATAAAACAAACTTGTATAATGTGGAAGGCCAGTATGATCTCTCAGCGCATACTTCAGGTTTCGCTAACATCCTCGTAGGGGCAAATTATAAAAAATATCTTTTGAATTCTGAGGGAACATTGTTTGCTGACTCAACCGGTAAGATTGGTATCAATGAAGTCGGAGCTTACATACAGGCCTCAAAGCGTTTTATCAATAACAAAGTAAATTTAATCGCCTCAGGCAGGTATGATAAGAATGAAAATTTCGACGGCAAGTTTACCCCGAGGATCTCTGCGGTGATAACGGTTGCGGAAGACAATAACATCAGGTTGACCTACCAGCAGGCTTATCGCTTTGGTTCCACGCAACAGCAGTTTATTAATTTACGCGTAGGGGGTGGGACAGCACTTATCGGGGGAAATGAAAGCTTTAGAAAGTTTTATCGTTTTGATTCCAATCCAGTTTATTTCGTAGACGACAAGCTTTTTGCAGGTCAGCCAACGGTCGCCAAACTTCCAAAGTTCAAGGCAGAAACGGTGAACTCTTTTGAAGTTGGCTACAAAGGATTATTGTTGAATAAGAAAATGCTGATTGACATTTATGGATTCTATGGGATTTATTCAGACTTTATTGCCCGGATATTGGTAGCTCAATCGGTGAATAACGATATAAGCGTATTTCAGGATCCGCAAACGGTGACAGCTAATCTTAAAGAAAGCAAGAAAACGACTGTTTATTCAGTACCGACAAATGTCAGCAGCGATGTAAATACTTATGGTTTTGGAATCGGGCTAAATTATTCATTGCCTCTGAATTTTGCAATTGGAGCAAATCTTACTTCCGACCATCTTGATAAAGTTCCGGTTAATTTCATCGCTGCGTTCAATGCTCCTGAGTATAGGGTTGGCCTCACTTTTAGCAATTCTGGTTTTGGCCGGGATAAAAGAATCGGGTTCAATTTTTCTTACCGCTGGCAGGATGATGTGAACTACCAGGGCGATTTTGCAAACGGGATCGTTCCGGCTTTTCAGACTGTTGACGGCCAGGTTAGCTATAAATTTCCTGCCAAGAATGTATTACTTAAATTGGGCGCTACAAACATGTTAAATTCCTATTACCGGAATGGATTTGGAAATTCCACTATTGGTGGAATTTATTATGTCAGCATCGGATATAATATATTCTAACCGCTAAAATTTTATGATCATTAAAAAGATTGTATGAAAATTCCTATCGTTAAAATAAAGAAAAGTGTATTGCTACCGGCTATTGCAGTGCTGGGACTTTTTTTTGCTTCATGTAATAAAGAAATCCCTCAGCCAATACCAATTGACCATCCGCCTGTAAATAACAATGAGGCGATGACAATTGGTGAAATGATAGCGACGGATCCTGACTTCACTATCTTCAAGGCAGCCGCAACGCGGGTTGGCATGCTTACCCAATTAAGCGATCCAAGTAAAGTTTTTACGATTTTCTTACCTGATGATCTAGCTTTTGCTGCTTTTGGAATCCCTTCAGCAGCGGTGATTGCAGCATTACCAATAACTTCAGTTGGGGGAATTGTAAGTTATGCTATCGTGCCCGGAGAGCAATTTCCCTCCTCTGATATTGCAAATTCATTCCCGAATGTTCAGTTGCCTACAGCTATCACATTGGGTCCGCTGCTGGGAGCGATTCCGTTGCAGTTAAGTACATTCCCCTCGACGAGGACATCTGGTGGCTTTTGGGACAATAACATTCCCGTAAAGACGAGGGACCTTAAATTTAAGAATGGTGTAGTGCACGTCGTTTCTAAAGTGGTAGCTCC
>JBBSPT010000120.1:0-7877 GCA_038258515.1 Chitinophagales bacterium
ATGACGGTAAAGTCGACATGAAAAAAGTGTTTTTCTTAAGCGCTGAAGAAGAGGATTCTGCGAAAATTGCACAGGCAAACGCACCTCTTGATGAAGATTCGAAATTTGTAAATGATAAGGTTAAGTCACGGGAAACAGGTGACTTCCCTATTCTGGATAAAGGTGAGGTTGAATATATGGATGTAGCTCCTAACCAAATTGTCGGTTTAAGTGCTTCTTTGATTCCTTTCCTAGAGCACGATGATGCCAACCGTGCATTGATGGGATCTAACATGCAGCGCCAGGCTGTACCACTTATTCTTCCGCAAGTACCCATAGTGGGTACGGGACTTGAAGGCAAGGCAGCGAGAGATGCAAGGATCCAGATTCACGCAGATGGCGATGGCATTGTAGAGTATGTGGATGCAAATGAAATTCACGTTCGTTATAATCGCAATCAGTCGCAAAAACTCGTGAGTTTTGAGGAGGATCTTATTATTTATAAGTTGACAAAATTTATTAAAACAAACCAAAGCACTTGTATAAACCTCAGACCAGCTGTAAAGAAAGGACAGACTGTAAAGTCTGGAGATTTCCTGACAGAAGGATATGCAACGAAGGATGGTGAATTAGCGCTTGGCCGCAATTTGAAAGTTGCTTTCATGCCGTGGAAGGGCTATAATTTTGAGGATGCGATCGTGATTAGTGAAAAGGTTGTCAAGGAAGATCTGTTTACTTCAATACATATTGATGAGTTTGAACTCGAGGTGCGTGATACAAAATTGGGTGAAGAAGAATTGACTCCGGATATTCCGAACGTAAGTGAAGAAGCTACGAAAGATCTTGACCAACACGGAGTAATTAGGATTGGAGCTCATGTAAAAGAAGGCGATATCCTGATTGGTAAGATTACACCGAAAGGTGAAAGCGATCCAACTCCTGAAGAGAAATTGCTTAGAGCGATTTTTGGAGATAAAGCTGGTGACGCAAAAGATGCTTCATTGAAAGCTCCGAGCGGAACGGAAGGTGTGGTCATTGATAAAAAATTATTTCAGCGTGCCAAGAAAGACAAGAATGGCAAAGTGAAAGAAAAGGCGACGCTCGAAAAGATTGACAGGACGCATGAAAAGATTGAGTCGGATCAATTAGAGTTGCTGATAAGCAAATTGCTCACGCTGTTAAAAGATAAAACATCCGCCGGAGTGACCAATAATTTTGGAGAAACACTAATTGGTAAAAATGTGAAGTTCACCGCTAAGAACCTTGACAGCATTGATTATCAGAATGTAAATCCTTTGGGATGGAGCGGCGATTCAAAAATTGATGACAACATCAATACATTACTTCACAATTACAATATTAAATACAACGAGGAACTCGGCAGATTTAAAAGAGAGAAGTTTAATATCTCTATTGGTGACGAATTACCTGCCGGTGTCTTGAAGCTTGCTAAGGTTTATTTAGCCGTTAAACGTAAGTTGAAAGTTGGTGATAAAATGGCCGGACGCCATGGAAATAAGGGAATCGTTGCAAAGATTGTCCGCCAGGAAGATATGCCTTTCCTTGAAGATGGAACTCCGGTTGATATTGTATTAAATCCTTTGGGTGTACCGAGTCGTATGAACCTGGGACAGATTTATGAAACTGTTCTTGGCTGGGCAGGAGAAAAACTTGACAAGCGTTTTGCAACACCAATTTTTGATGGCGCTTCGGTTGATGAGATCGCAGAGCAAATAAAGCTGGCAAACCTCCCAACCTTTGGCCATACTTACCTGTACGATGGAGAAACCGGTGAGCGCTTCGATCAAAAAGCAACAGTTGGTATTATTTATATCATCAAGCTTCACCACATGGTGGATGATAAAATGCACGCCCGTTCAATTGGCCCTTACAGTCTCATAACGCAGCAACCTCTTGGTGGTAAGGCACAGTTTGGTGGTCAGCGTTTTGGTGAAATGGAAGTGTGGGCATTGGAAGCTTACGGCGCTTCGAATATTCTCCAGGAATTATTGACGTTGAAATCTGATGACATTATAGGCAGGGCAAAGACATATGAAGCGATTGTCAAAGGTGACAACATTCCGCGTCCGGGAGTTCCTGAATCATTTAATGTGTTAGTGCACGAGTTAAGAGGCCTGGGGTTAGATCTTCAGTTTGAATAGGCTCTCTCAATAATCCGTGGAGCTGCAAAAAAATAAAATCACGTGCTGAAAGCTCATAGGGAATGACTGACAGCTCAAAGCTAAATAACAACATGATAAGAAAAGAAAATCGTCCACGTCCTACGTTTTCTCAAATTACAATTGGTCTTACTTCCCCTGATTCTATTCTCGAAAGAAGCTATGGTGAGGTGTTGAAGCCGGAAACTATCAACTACCGTACTTACAAACCTGAAAGAGATGGTTTGTTTTGCGAGAGAATTTTCGGCCCCGTGAAAGATTATGAATGTGCCTGTGGAAAGTACAAGCGCATCCGTTATAAAGGAATCGTTTGTGACCGTTGTGGTGTTGAGGTCACTGAGAAAAAAGTTCGTCGTGAAAGAATGGGCCACATCAAATTGGTGGTTCCTGTTGTACACATTTGGTATTTTAAATCACTGCCAAATAAAATTGGGTATCTCCTTGGAATGAGCTCTAAAAAGCTTGAGACCATTGTTTATTATGAAAGATTTGTGGTAATCCAGTCAGGGATTCGTGCGGATAAAGGGCAGAACTATGGCGATCTTTTGACCGAAGAAGAATACCTTGATATTTTGGATACGCTTCCGAAAGATAATCAGCATTTGCCTGATGAAGATCCGGATAAATTCATCGCAAAGATGGGTGCGGAAGCTGTTCATGATCTGTTACAAAGAATAGATCTTGATCAGTTGTCATTTGATTTGCGTAATGCTGCTGCAAATGAAACATCCCAACAGCGCAAAGCAGACGCGTTAAAACGTCTTTCTGTTGTTGAAAGTTTCAGGGATGCGAATACCAGGATCAATAATCGTCCTGAATGGATGGTGATGCAATACATTCCTGTGATTCCACCGGAATTAAGGCCACTCGTACCTTTAGATGGGGGCCGTTTCGCGTCATCCGATTTGAATGATTTATACCGTCGTGTGATTATCCGTAATAATCGTTTGAAAAGATTATTGGAAATTAAAGCGCCTGAAGTAATTCTTCGGAATGAAAAGAGAATGCTGCAGGAAGCGATAGACTCGTTGTTTGATAACTCCAGGAAATCTAATGCGGTAAAAGCAGAAGGTGGCCGTGCGTTGAAATCATTGAGTGATGTATTGAAAGGAAAGCAGGGACGTTTTCGTCAGAACCTGCTCGGTAAGCGTGTTGACTATTCAGGTCGTTCTGTAATTGTAGTTGGACCTGAATTAAAAATGCATGAATGTGGCTTGCCGAAAGATATGGCTGCAGAATTATTTAAGCCATTCATTATACGGAAGCTTATCGAAAGAGGAATTGTAAAAACTGTAAAAAGTGCCAGGAAATTAGTTGATAAAAAAGAGGCGATCATTTGGGATATCCTGGAGAATATATTGAAAGGACATCCTGTCTTGCTGAACAGGGCTCCAACGCTGCACCGGTTGTCAATACAGGCGTTCCAGCCAAAACTAATTGAAGGAAAAGCGATACAGTTGCATCCTTTGGTAACAACGGCTTTCAACGCGGATTTCGATGGTGATCAGATGGCTGTTCACGTTCCTTTGAGCCATGCAGCAGTATTGGAAGCGCAAATGTTGATGCTTTCTTCGCACAATATTTTGAATCCTCAAAATGGAACTCCAATAACACTTCCTTCCCAGGATATGGTATTGGGACTTTATTATATTACCAAGGGAAGAAGATCTACGCCTGAATTGAAAGTGAGGGGAGAGGACAAATCTTTCTATTCCCCTGAAGAAGTGATCATAGCTTATAACGAGCAAAGGATCGATCTCCATGCACATGTGAAAGTAAAAGTGGTGGTTCGTAACAATGATGGAAGCTTAGAGAAAAAACTAATTGAGACTACTGTCGGTCGCGTAATCTTTAATCAGCACGTTCCTAAGGCAGCAGGCTATGTTAACGCACTGTTGACTAAGAAAGCGCTGAGAGAAATAATCGGAGACATTATAAAGTGGACAAATATCCCTGCAACTGCAAAGTTTCTTGACGACATCAAGCAACTTGGTTTTAGAATGGCATTCAAAGGTGGTTTATCATTTAACATAAATGACCTGATTATTCCTGACACAAAGCAGGTGATGATCGATAATGCAAGTGTTGAAGTTGATGAAGTGTGGGATAACTATAACTCCGGGCTCATTACAAACAATGAAAGATACAATGGTATCATTGACATTTGGAGTAGAGTAGATACCCGTCTAACGGAAACGCTTATTCGCGAATTGGCTGCTGATAAGCAAGGCTTCAATTCGGTGTATATGATGTTGGATTCAGGTGCCAGGGGTTCCAAACAGCAGATCAAGCAGCTTGCAGGGATCAGGGGGTTGATGGCGAAGCCGCGTAAATCAGGAAGTTCAGGAAGTGAGATTATTGAAAACCCAATTCTTTCTAACTTTAAAGATGGATTGAATGTGTTGGAATATTTTATTTCGACTCACGGTGCACGTAAGGGTCTTGCAGATACTGCCTTAAAAACAGCGGATGCCGGTTATCTCACAAGAAGATTGGTTGACGTTGCGCAGGATGTAGTGATCAATGAAGAGGATTGTGGAACGTTAAGAGGTATTGCTACTTCCGCTTTGAAAGATAACGAAGATATCATCGAGCCGCTATATGACAGGATATTAGGAAGAACTTCTTTGCATAACGTTTATGAGCCTCTCGCAGAAGAGCTCATTATCGAAGCTGGCGGAATGATAACAGAAGATGTGGCACATGCAATAGACGAAGCTGGTGTTGAAAATGTTGAGATACGCTCGGTGCTCACTTGCGAAAGCAGGAGAGGAGTTTGTGTAAAATGCTATGGCAAAAATCTCGCATCAGGTTACACTGCACAAAAAGGAGACGCGGTCGGAATTATCGCTGCTCAATCTATTGGTGAACCAGGTACACAGCTTACATTACGTACTTTCCATGTGGGTGGTGTTGCGGGATCAGCTTCCGTTGAGTCAACACTGATTGCAAAATTTGACGGAACCATTCAGTTTGACGGATTGCGTACAGTAGATGCTATTGATATGAGCAGCCAGAAAACAAAAGTGGTGATTGGCCGTACTGGCGAAGTACGAATCATGGATGTAAAAAATGACCGTTTATTGATCACGAATAATGTGCCTTATGGAGCAACATTAAATGTCAAGGACGGACAAAAGGTTAGCAAGGGTGATGTGATTTGTACTTGGGATCCGTTTAACAATGTAATCGTTTCAGAAATTGATGGTGTGGTAAAATTTGAAAATATTTCTGATGGTATTACTTACAGGGAGGAAGCAGATGAACAGACCGGGCATAGGGAAAAAGTGGTAATTGAAACAAAAGATAAAGCCCGTATTCCTTCTCTTATAATTGAAGGTAAAAAAGATTCTAAAGGTTACAATCTTCCCGTGGGCTCACATATTATCATGGAGGAAGGAGAAGATGTAAGAGCCGGGCAGGTTGTAGTGAAGATTCCAAGGGTACTTGGAAAGCTGAGAGATATCACCGGAGGTTTACCACGGGTAACTGAATTGTTCGAAGCAAGAAACCCAGGCAATCCCGCAGTCGTTTCTGAAATTGACGGAGTAGTTACTTTTGGAAATATCAAGCGTGGAAACAGGGAAATCATTGTTGAGGCTAAAGATGGTGTTATAAAGAAATATCTTGTACCGCTCACCAGGCAGATCCTTGCACAAGATGGCGATTTCATAAAAGCTGGTGTAGCGTTGTCTGATGGACAGATTGCACCAGCAGATATACTTTCCATCAAAGGTCCTTTTGCAGTGCAGGAATATGTGGTGAATGAAATCCAGGAAGTGTATCGCTTACAGGGCGTTAAGATCAATGATAAACACATTGAAGTTATTGTTCGCCAGATGATGCGTAAGATAACGATTGAAGATGCCGGAGATACTAAATTCCTTGAGGGTGATACTGAAGACCGCTACGATTTTAATGTTGAGAACGACTGGATTTTTGATAAGAAAGTAGTGACCGACGCGGCTGACAGCACTAAGATGCGTCCTGGTAAAATCGTTACTTTACGGGAAGTCAGAGAAGAAAACTCTATTCTTCGCCGTGCTGATAAAAAGACAGTCGAGTTCCGCGATGCGAGACCGGCAACTTCTTCACCGTTATTATTAGGTATCACAAAAGCATCTCTTGGCACACAGAGCTGGATCTCTGCAGCATCGTTCCAGGAAACAACCAAGGTGTTATCTTCCGCAGCCATTCAGGGCAAGACAGATACAATGCTTGGCCTGAAAGAGAACGTGATCACAGGTCATCCGATACCGGCAGGAACTGGGTTGAGAGACTTTGAAAATATGATCGTGGGAAGCAAGGAAGAGTATGAATTGTTGATGACCGCGAAAGAAGCAATGGCTTACGATGAGGAAGAATAATCGTCACTAACTAAATTTTAAATATCTGAGGAGTAAGAGAAATCTTGCTCCTTTTTTTTGTAGGTAAACCAGGAAGGTTTTTAAAAACTTCCTGGTTTTGGGCGTGAGATGTCAAGTTACCTAAGAAAATATTACACTTATCAATGACAGATTATCGAATTCCACTTTTACCCAATCAGACGTATCATATTTTTAATAGAGCAATTGGAAGCGAACAATTATTTAGAGAAGATGAGAATTATAGATTTTTTTTACAAAAATATAAACAACACATATTACCGGTTGCAGACACTTTTGCGTATTGCCTTCTCCCCAATCATTTCCATTGCTTAGTAAGCATAAAAGATGAAGAAAAAATTCTGGTGTTTTTTTAAACGTAAAAAAGAAAGAGCCGGAATTAGAATCCCTTCCTAAATTTATTATGGAAAGGTTTGGAAACTTGTGTAACAGTTATGCCAAATCCTTTAATAAAATTTATTCAAGGAAAGGCGGATTGTTTATGGATACAATGAAGAGAGTGGACATCGCTGATGATCCACAGTTTGGTTCAGCAATATTTTACATACATAAAAATCCGGCGCATCATCATTATTGCAATTCAATTGATGAAGGGAAATGGTCATCTTATCATTCATTATTAAGTAAGTCAAACTCTCTCCTGCTTCGTAAAGAAGTTATTGAATGGTTTGGAAGCCCCGAAAAATTTATAGAATTTCATAAACAACCAATTGATTTGAAAAGCGACATTGAAGATTAAAAAACCTACACCAGGAAGACGTGACGTATCCGCGTAGAAACCAGTCCGCGTAGAAACCAAGAAGGTTTTCAAAACCTTCTTGGTTTTGGGATAATGAATAAACCTATAAAAATTTCGTATCAAATTATTCTCTCACAACCTTCGCTCCCAAAACTTCCAGCGCCACGCTATCAGTTCCCTTTGGAGCAAAATATTTTGTTTTAAAATTCTTGGATTCTCCCGGTGGTAACACTTCGAAGATCGTTTCCTTATCTGTTTCCAATAAGGCTTTTGTTTTGCTGTAGAATGTCAATTTTATATCTACATCTTTGTAGGTTGCCACAGTCGCACGGTTCGCGATTTCACCCTTAACTACTGTCTGACCCAACAGGTTTTTTTTGTTGTTCCCCTTTATAAATAAAAAATTGACTGGATTTTTTTGTTCTTTTTCGAGGAGATCTTCTTTTAGCTCCTGGTAGTCTTCCTGCTCATTATTCACTTTTGTTTCCGCATCATTATTGCAGGATACAACCAGGACGAACAGTACAAAAAAGATTTTCTTCATCGTTAAATAATTGAAAATAAAAATTTAAAAAAAGGATTTTTCATCCCTTC
>JBBSPT010000121.1:0-7857 GCA_038258515.1 Chitinophagales bacterium
CTAGCAACTGATACAATAGTTGTGAAAGCGCAGGCTATTACAAGCAAATAATATTAGCCGAAATGGTTCTTATTGATTTGGGGATTCTTTTTAATATACTTACTTTTAGCGTTAGTATTTTAATATATTCAAATGATCATTTCTTTTGGCGATTCCGAAACCGATAAAGTTTGGAACGGTGATCGGGTTAAAAAGTTGCCAAATGAAATACAGGTGATTGGCAGGCGAAAGCTTAGAATGATAAACAACTCTATTAACATTACTGATTTGAGAATACCTCCTTCCAACAGGCTTGAGAAATTATCAGGAAAGCTTAAAAACTTTTATAGCATTCGAATAAACGATCAGTGGCGAATAATTTTTAAATGGAATTCAGGAAATGCTTTGGATGTGGAAATAATAGACTATCACTAAAATTTTTAATAATGGCAAAACTCAAAAATATTCATCCCGGAGAAATTCTTTTAGAAGAATTTCTTATTCCCTTTAATATCACCGCGTATAGACTATCAAAGGATATTGAAATACCTCAAACCAGGATTTCGGAGATCGTTAAAGGGAATAGAAGAATTACAGCTGACACCGCACTAAGATTAAGTAAGTATTTTGGAAACTCCGCCAAATTTTGGTTGGGTCTGCAGGATGATTTCGATATCGAGGAAGAAATGTCTTCAAAAAGGTCTTTCTTAAACTCTATAAAAACTATAAGAATAAACGCTGCATAAAATAAATATCATGCGAGCTGCAGAGTAACATTTTCAAATCAATTGCTTCTTTAAAATAAACGATTTATGTCCAAATTTGCTTGTTTGCAAAATACTCTTTTTTCAATTATTATCTTGTTGCTGTCAACTCAATCACAGTCACAAGTAATACAAACCAATACAAAAAACAACAATGTAGATTATCAAAAATTAGCCAGAATTGATGACATCGTGAATGAATACATTTCCAAAAACTGGCTGACGGGTGCGGTATCAATTGTAATAAAAGACAACCAGCTTATTCAGTACAAGGGCTACGGTGTTTCGGATGTAGACTCAAAAGCTCCAATGAAAAATGACGCCATCTTTCGTATCATGTCGCAGACAAAAGCTATTACCAGCGTCGGCATTATGATCCTATACGAGCAGGGTAAACTTTTACTTGATCAGCAAATTTCCGATTTCATTCCTGAATTTAAAAACCCGGTTGTTCTTGATAAATATAATGAGGCAGACACCACTTATACAACTGTTCCGGCCAAAAGAGAAATCACCTTCCGTGATTTGCTCACACACACTTCCGGGCTTGACTATGCTGATATTGGAAGTACAAATGTCCAGGCCATTTATGCAAAAAATAATATTCCATCCGGGCTTGGATTTATCGATGAAAACCTGGTAGATCGAATGAGGGCGCTGGGCAAAATGCCGTTGAGCTTTCAGCCCGGTGAAAAATGGCAATATGGGTTAAACAGTGATTTGCTGGGAGCATTGATCGAAATCATCAGCGGCGACAATCTCGAAGATTTTTTGTCTAAAAATATTTTTCAACCTCTTGGAATGAAGGACACTTACTTTAACGTGCCTTCAGCACAGGCTAACCGCATGGCATCAGTGTACACAGAAGATTCTTTGCACCAGATCATCAAATGGAGCCATACTTTTCGCAACATAGATCCTGATTATCCAACCATGAAGAAGAAATATTTTTCTGGCGGCGCGGGACTTTCATCCACGGCTTTCGACTATGCTGTTTTCATGCAGATGTTACTGAATGGTGGAAAGTACAATGGGCATCAAATTTTATCTAAGAGATCGGTTGAGATGATGACAAGCGGACAATTAGACGAAGGAATTTATCAGGGAGGAAATTTTGGATTGGGCTTCGCAGTCACTTCAGAAAAATCAGAAGCAAAAGGCCCACGCTATGCTGGCTCATTCGCATGGGGCGGATATTATGGCACTACTTATTGGGCAGATCCAAAAGCACATCTTGTATGCCTTTTCATGACTCAGCAGTCTCCTAACAGTCATGGTGAAGTCGAGGCAAAATTTGAAGCCCTGGTTTATTCAAGTTTGAAATAGGAGAAGTGAAATTGAGTAAATTTTTATGGGGATGATAGAATATTTTAGACAATACTCACGCCGTTTAAATCGGTAGTGAGCACATCACTCATGTAATCAAAATAAGGCCGCAGGTTTTTAAATGTCTGATTTAGTTCTTTAAGAAAATTTACATCCAGCACTTCCTCATCACTAAAACTTCTCTCAAAATAATATTGTTTGTGGTTTAATAATTCAATTGCGGGATTATCTTTAGAAAACCCTTTCGGAGCTGTAGCAATTTTTTCACCTTTCATTTCTTTGAATGTTTTCCGTAGTGATTTATGCGCCAGCATTTTTTCCCAATCTCTAAAATTCAGATCTACGTCTTTCCTGATTCTTAGTAGATCCCCGGGAGTGGGAGAAAAAAAACCTCCGGCTGCAAGTGACTTATCTGGCCCAATCTGGAAATAATATCCGCCTCTCAGTTTTTTTGTTGCTCTTTTAAAACGGCCACCGAAATGTGTTTTGTAAGGAGTTTTATTTTTTGAGAAACGCGTATCTCTATAAATCCGCATTAGAGAATGCTTGCCGGATAATGTTTCAATCTTATCGTGTTTTTGCATCTCTGTTAACAATGAATCCGCAAACGCAATAATATTTTCATGAGCAGCCAGGTATTTCTCTTTATGTTCATTGAACCATGACCTGTTATTATTTGTAGAAAGCTTGTTCAAAAAATTAAAAGTTGACTTTTCAATTGTAGTCGACATACTTAATTTTAATTTTTAAAGAGAGTCCTGAACATTGTTCGGCTGGTCAGTTTAGCATTCGATTGCTGTAAATATGATTCAATTATTCATTCATCTTCTTCAAACTCTTTGTGCTCTTCTGGTTTATAAGTTGCCTGCAATGCTGAAAGTTTCTTCTTTCCATAAGCAATTCTTGTGATCAGCACAAACAGAACAGGTACTACAAAAATAGCGAGTGAAGTAGCGGCAAGCATTCCGCCAAACACTGTCCAGCCGATCGTTTTGCGGGATTCCGCAGCAGCGCCTGTTGCAAAGGCAAGGGGCAAAACACCTAATATGAATGCAAGGGAAGTCATGAGGATTGGGCGCAGCCGTAATCTCACTGCAGCAATAGTTGCTTTCAATAATTCCATGCCGCTATCTACTCTTTCTTTGGCAAATTCCACAATCAATATGGCATTTTTTGCGGCGAGTCCTATCAGCGTGATCAGTCCTATTTGAGCATAAATGTTATCTGTGAGGTCGGGCAGAAGTGTGAGTGCGATGATAGAACCGAGCGCACCGATAGGTACGGCAAACAAAACTGAAAACGGCACCGACCAGCTTTCGTACAATGCGGCAAGAAATAGAAATACGAATATCAACGAGATTGCGAATATCATAATCGTTTTATTGCCCGCCTTTATCTCTTCTACGCTCATCCCCGAAAATTCATAGCCATAACCGGCAGGGAGATATTTTGCCGCTGTTTCCTGCAGGGCTTTGATGGCCTGCCCGCTGCTGTATCCTTGTTTGGCGCCGCCATTTATTTCAATTGACCGGTAAATGTTGTAATGCGATATTAACGTAGGGCTTTCGATCAATTTAGTGCTGATCAGCGATCCTAAGGGAACCATATTTCCGAGGTTGTTGCGGACATAATATTTTTTTATTTCATCGAGAGATGAGCGGTAGCTGCTATCAGCCTGTGTTACGACTTTGAAATTTCTCCCATACAGGTTGAAATCATTCACATATCCGCTGCCCAAATAAGTCGACATGGTTTGATATACATCTGCAACAGAGACACCCAATTGTTTTGCTTTTTCACGGTTTACATCCACCTGGTAACTGGGAGTATTGGCCGTAAAAAAAGTGAATGCTGATTCAATTTCCGGTCGCTTGTTCACTTCTGCCAGAAAATTTCTTGCAACTTGTGCGAACTGGTTAATGTCGTCCGTGCTGGTAGTTTGCTGAAGCTCAAAAGTAAACCCTGCTGTACGTCCCAGGCCGGGTACCGCCGGAGGAGAAATGGCAAGAACCCGCGCTTCCTTAATATCTGCAGTATTTTTTCTTATCGCAGCGATCACGCTCAGCGCATTGTGTTCTTTTCCTTTGCGTTCATCCCATGGTTTCAAATGAACGAACATGGTTCCCACATTGGATTTGTTCGAGAAGCTGATAATGTTCAATCCTGCCAAACCACCGACCCCTTCCACCTCGGGTATTTCCTTTACCCGCGCCATTAAAAGTTTCAACATTTCAATGCTTTTGGTAGTGGAAGTCGCCTCTGGCATTTCGTAGGTTACATAAAGGCGTCCCTCATCTTCGGGTGGAATAAATCCTGTAGGCTTGGCTTTGAAAAGAAAAAACAATCCAACAAACAAAACAACCAGCATGATTAAAACATACGGCGTTTTGCGAATCCACAATGCCACACCGCGTGTGTAAGAGGCTGTGAATTTTCTTAAACCATTATTGAATGAAATGAAGAATTTTTCTAAAAGGTTTTTTTTCTCGTCTTCACCCTTCGAATGTTTTAGCATCAATGAACACAAGGCTGGCGTGAGAGAAAGAGCTACAAACGCGGATATAATTACAGACACGGCAATTGTAATGGCAAACTGTTGGTACAACCTTCCAACGATACCTGGTATAAATCCGACGGGTACAAATACGGCTGCTAAGATCAATGCAATAGCAATGACCGGCCCCGAAATCTCTTTCATTGCCTTTCGGGTCGCTTCTTTGGGTGACAGATTATTGTGATCTATGTTGTGTTGCACCGCTTCAACGACTATGATGGCGTCATCGACGACGATACCAATCGCCAGGACAAAGGCAAATAAAGTGAGGGTGTTGATGGTAAATCCAAATGGAACAAAGAATATGAAGGTGCCAATAAGCGACACCGGTATTGCAAGAACAGGAATTAATGTTGCCCGCCAGTTTTGAAGAAATAAAAAGACGACTAATATCACAAGGCCTAATGCTTCCAGCAACGTGAATACAACCTCTCTCATTGAAGTCTTAACAACCGAAACAGTTTCCAGCGGAATGAGATAGTCGAAGTCATTGGGAAAGGTTTTCTTCAGGTCGGTTAGCATCTTTGTAATTCCTGAATAGGTTTCCAGGGCGTTAGCCTCCGGTGCCTGGTACACTAACAAAAACGTTGCAGGTTCACCATCAACAAAAGCATTGAATGAGTATGAGAATTGTCCCAACTCTACCCTTGCGATATCTTTCAGGTATACAATATTGCCGGTGGCCGCATTGGCGCGTACAATAATGTTTTTAAATTGATCAACGGTATTGATGCGGCTGTTGGTGAGCACGCTGTATTCAAAAGCCTGTATACCGGGCTGGGGATTACCGCCAATAGTGCCGGCGGCGATTTGTAAATTTTGTTCGTTGATCGCTGCCGAAACGTCGGAAGGAGCAATTTTTAATGCGGCAAGTTTTTCAGGATCAAGCCATACACGCATCCCAAAATCATTTCCAAGTGAAGTGATATCACCAACTCCCTTCACCCGCTTGAGCGCATCCTGTATGTAGATATTCACGTAGTTGCCTACAAATTTTGGGTCATGCGTTCCCTTTGGGGAATAGAAAGCAAGCGCCACCATGATACTTGGGTTACGCTTTCTGACGGTAACTCCCAAACGTTTAACAATGTCCGGTAATGTGGGCACTGCCACACTCACTCTGTTTTGCACGTCCAGGGCGGCAATATCAATATCAGTTCCTACCTCGAAGGTTACGCTTATAGAGCTTTGGCCACTGGAAGAACTGTTACCGGTGATGTAAGTCATTCCCGGGGATCCGTTGATCTGTGTTTCTATCGGCGTGGTAGTTGTTTGCTCTACGGTTTGCGCATCTGCGCCTGTAAAATTTGCATTGACCGCAACAGTCGGCGGTGAGATGTCCGGGTATTGCGCAATTGGCAAATTACTCAGTGAAATGATCCCCACCAGTACTATCACAATGGAAATAACAATTGCAGTAACGGGCCTTCTTATAAATGTTTCAGCTATCATCTCGTTGATTGACTATTGAAATTGTATTGCAGAGAAGGCATTCTTTTATTTTTTTTCTCCCGGAGGTTGAGTCGTTATTGTTGAACCCTGGTGTAAATTTTGTACTCCCTCAACAGCGATTTCCTGCCCATCCTTAAGACCTTCGGTGACGATAACATTTTCGCCGATCTGTTTGCCTAACGCTACTTTTTGCTGAGTGACTTTAGAGCTGTCAGTGACCAGGTAAACAAAGAATTCCCCGAGCTGCTCTGTGACTGCTTTGTAAGGAATGATGGTTGCCTTTTCTGACGGACTATTTTTTACTCTTACGGTCGTATTCATCCCCGGTTTAAGCAAACCATTATCATTTGGAAAAACAAGACGCACTTTGATGGTTCCTGTTTGCGGATCGACTGCGCGGTCTATCAGGCTGATCCGACCTGGGTTGGGGTACACATCATCGCCAAATGCGATCGTGAATGTTGAATCTTTTATATTAGATTTCGAATTTTCCAAATTTTCAAAACGAAAAATATCCCGTTGGTCAACAGTAAAATCTACTGCCATAGGACTGTTCGTAGAAACGGTATTTAAAAGCGTTTGGCCGGCTACGATAGCAGTTCCTTTTTTTACCTTCGATATCCCGATAGTGCCGGTCAATGGAGATGTAATGCTGGCAAAGTTTACATTCGACCTCACGCTCGCAACATTAGCTTTGGCCGCAGCTACCTGCTTTTCCATAACCGATAGCGCTGCATCCGCATAATCCACCTGTTGCTTTGCGATAGCATCATGCTTATCAAGTTCATGATACCTTTCAGCATCTTTTTTAGCTTTCAGCAGATTTGCCTCCTGTACTGCGAGGTTCGCCGTTGCCTGCTGATAATTGGCCTGGTACACCTGTGCATCTATTGAATAGAGCCTTTGTCCCTTTTTTACTTGCTGCCCGTCATTAAAAAAAATACCTGTAATATATCCGTTTACCTGCGAGGTAATGTCTATTTCATCAAGCGCTGAAACTTTGCCGGGATATTCGTCATTGTAAGTTGCGCTCGTCGAATGAACTTGAGTAACGGTGACGGGAATAGCCGGAGGCGGTCCCTGTTGTGGTGCACTTTTTTTATCTCCGCAGGATATCACCAGAATACCCAAAGTAAAAAATGGAAATAAATAAAGTTTTATAAAATTCATACTACTTAATTTAAAATTCAATTTTACCCAATGCCTGCAATACATCTATCTTGCTTGAAAGCAACTGGTAGAGTGCATTGTAATAATTTATTTGTGCTGTGCGTAAATCAGTTTCTGAGTTGATGACTTCGAGATATGTTTTAATGCCTGCCCGGTATTGAAGCCTGATTATTTCATATACTTCATTGGCCAGCGCAAGGTTTTCCCTGATGCTTTCTAAAGTGTATAAATTGCTTTTGTAAGATGCCATTGCCTCAGTGTATTGGGTGTTGATATGGCTTTCGAGGCTTTTAAGAGAATTGTCAACCTGCCTTATTTCAAGTTGAGCCTGCTTTATTTGCTGCAATCTTTTTCCGCCCTGGAAAATTGGAATCGATAAAGAAATTCCGGCAAAGGAGTTGGGATAGCTCTGGCTATAAAGCTTACTGAATTTATTATTTAAATAATTCAAATTATAATTTGCAAAAGCACTCACGGCCGGTAAAAAGCTCCATTTATAATATTGAAGGTTATACTCCTGCAGCGATTTTTGTGTTTGAAGTTTTTGAATTTCAATCCTGTTAGAATAGCTGATATCCTGTAAAGTGTCAAGGTTGATTTCACTGGCAACCC
>JBBSPT010000122.1:0-7808 GCA_038258515.1 Chitinophagales bacterium
CGGCCGGAGATTTATTTTGTTCTTGTTTTCAATGTAACTCTTTTGGAAATGTGTCGCAGCAGTAGAAGCCAAATGACCGCCCGCAGAAAAGCCCATAATGCCGATTTTATTTACATCAACATTCCATTGAGCAGCATTCATTCGCACCAATTGCATTGCTCGCTGTGCATCCTGCAGAGGGCCAATCGTCTTATCAATTATTGACGAATCATTAGGGATTCGATATTTTAAAACGAAAGCCGCCACTCCAAACTCGTTAAATTTTCTTGCCACCGCAAGTCCTTCTTTCACAAATGACTCGATCCAGTAGCCACCACCGGGACAAATCACTACCGCCGTGCCATTTGCCATTGATTTATCGGGTAAAAAAATTGTTAGTGTTGGCTGCGAAACCCTGGAAACAATTGTATCGCTTTCCCCTTCTGGTGACCAAACCTCCCGGGTGCCGTATGATTTACTATTGGGGACCGCCCCCTCAAACAAAGGCATTGTTTGCTGAGCGGCTGCATTACTCAAGAAAAATATTGTTATTAAAGGGGGAAATAAATATTTTTTCATGGAATGAATGTATGTAATTATTTAGCTCACTGTAAATAAATTTCATCTCATTCATGAATTGAAAGCTTCAAACTAAAAAAAGGACTAGACTCCAGCGGGAATTGACCTAACGAAATCCACTAATCGAATAAAAAAACCTATCCGCTTTCTACTCTTTGTGTTTATAAATTTCTTTTTTTCAATTCACTAACAGCATGGTCCGCTGCCCTCGCAGTAATCGCCATAAAAGTGAGGGATGGATTTTGAGTCGAAGTGGAAGTCATGCATGCTCCGTCTGTAACAAACACATTTTTGCAGGCGTGCAATTGGCTCCATTGATTAAGTAGCGAAGTCTTAGGGTCATTGCCCATTCTCACTCCACCCATTTCATGAATATCCAGTCCGGGAGCCTGGCCACTGTCCTTTTTAGAAATATTTTTACAACCCGCTTTAGTCAACATTTCTTCACCCTGGTCTAAGAAATCTTTAAGCAATCTTTCATCGTTGTCGTCGTATCCGACAGAGGTAATAAGCTGGGGAATTCCCCAATCGTCATTTTTATCCTTACTCAATCGTACATGGTTCGTTTCTTTCGGGATCGTTTCTCCCTGCATCATCATGAACACTCCCCACCCGCCTAATTCACTAAGTGCGTCTTTATACTCTCCGCCGATTTGTTCGGCGGCCGAAGATCTTCCTCTTGAAGCGCTGAAATGCACCGTGTAACCTCTCAGAAAATCCATCTCTTGCTTTTTGACATTTCGAAAATTCGGCATCATCGCTTGCGTCGGCCTTCGTCCATAATAATAAGAATCCAGTGGACCATCATAAGAAGCATTTAATGAGCCCCGGTAATTATGAAAGGCAACATATTTACCCAACAGCTCGCTATCGTTTCCGATTCCATTTTCAAATCGTTTGGAAATAGAATTTAGTAAAATCAAGTTTGTATTCAGGCAAGCAGCATTTACAAAAATTATTTTAGCAAAATATTCAGTTGATTTTTTTGTAATTGCATCGATCACTCTCACGCCGGTTGCCCTTCCAAGTTTATCATCGTAGATAATTGAATGCACAACTGAATTCGGCTGCAGCGTTAAGTTTCCGGTTTTCTGAGCCCAGGGAATCGTAGAAGAATTAGAACTAAAATATCCTCCGAAAGGACAACCTCTGTCACACTTCGATCTTGCCTGGCACTGATGACGGCCTTGTTCCAGATGTATCTCTTTGGGTTTAGTTAGATGTGCACAACGTCCAATGATTACATTACGGTCGGGATAAGCACTATTAATTTTTCCCTGCATTTCTTTTTCAACACAATTCAATTCCCAGGCTGGTAAAAATTCGCCATCGGGTAATGTTTCAAGTCCGTCAAAGTTTCCGGAAATACCGGCAAATTTTTCTACATAGCTATACCATGGAGCAATGTCATTATATCTGATTGGCCAGTCAACCGCGAAACCATCTCTCGCCGGACCTTCGAAATCAAATTTGCTCCAGCGTTGGGTTTGCCTTGCCCACAACAATGATTTTCCACCGACCTGGTAACCACGAACCCAGTCGAATGGCTTTTCCTGTATGTAAGGATGCTCTGTATCTTTTACAAAAAAAGCTTCAGTGGCTTCATTGAAAGCATAGCATCTTGCCACAACAGGATTGTCTTTCAATATTTTTTCCGGCATCTTTAATCGATGCTGAAACTCCCACGGATTCTTCGTCGCATTGGGATAATCTTTCAAATGGACAACATCTCGTCCTCTTTCGAGCACCAGGGTTTTCAGACCTTTTTCGCAAAGTTCTTTTGCGGACCATCCGCCACTGATACCAGAACCTATCACAATTGCATCAAAGTTGTTTGTCGCCATGTCAATTTTTTTAAAAAAAATTTTTTAATGTTCATTTTCCTTTTGATAAAATATCGACTGCATCATCAGCGATCATTATTGCCTCGGAGATGATAGCAAGCCCTTCGTCAATTTGTTCTTTGGTAACGCATAAGGGCGGGGCGATAAATATAAAGCTCCATCTCACAAAAGTATACATTCCCAATTCTCTGATCTTCGCTGCCACTTTATTCATCACTTCCATTTCGCCGGGCTTCGCATTGAAGGGTGCCATGGGTTCTTTGGTTTGCTTATCTTTTACAAGTTCGAGGCAACCCAATAACCCAGTATTTCTCCAATCGCCGATGCTCGAATGTTTCGATTTCAACTCTTCAATTTTTCCATCGAGATATTGGCCTATGGCAACTGCATTTTCGATCAACTGATCATCCTCATAAATTTTTAACACCTCCAGCGCGGCTGCACAGCAGACAGGATGAGCCGAATAGGTAAGACCAAGAGGAAGAACATTGTCGTCATACCTGGCAGCAATTTTATCTGAAACCATCAGACATCCAAAGGGTAGATAACCACAAGTAAGTCCTTTGGCCATTGCAATCATATCCGGGACAATATCATGATTTTGAAAACCAAACCATTTACCTGTTCTGCCGAATCCACTCATCACTTCATCCATGATTAACAGAATTCCACTCCTGTCACAAATTTCTCTTACCTTTTTCAAATACCCAACCGGGTACTTCATACAGCCTGATGAACCTGATTCGCCTTCCAATAAAATCGCTGCAATGTTTCCAGCACCTTCGTAAGCAATCATTCTTTCCAATTGATCGACAGTTTCCTTCAATAAATTTTCTTCACCGTACTCCCAACGATATAAATATGGAAGATCAAAATGAACAAAGTTTGGAGCAAGTTGCGAATCTACCTGGTGTTTCCTTGGGTCACCACTTGCGCTCATCACAGCACTGGTAGAACCATGATAGGATTGATAACGAGTTAGTATCTTATGCTTGCCTGTGTAGAGTCTTGCGAGCTTAATTGCATTCTCAATTGAATCAGCGCCACTCAGCGTAAAGAATGCTTTATTTAAATCACCGGGACATATTTCCGACAATTTCTTACCAAGTTCACCTCTTGCTTTGGTAACACAGGAAGGAGTAACATAGCTAATTCCCTGCATCTGGTCTGCGACAGCCCTTGTCACCCGCTGGTCACCATGACCGATGTTCACATTCATTAAGCCTGAAGAAAAGTCAATGTAGCGCTTGCCATCGTAGTCATACAAATAGACGCCTTCACCATCTTTTACTGCTATGGGATTTAGTCCTTTTTGCTTACTCCAGGAAAACAAAGTATGTGTTTCGCTTTCACGAACTATGTCTTCCGCCTCCGATTTAACTGATGAGTTTTTGTCAGTTGAGTTCAAGATGTCTATTTTTTAACATGAAATAATTTTTAGTTCTCCGCGTACAAGTCACCAAATCCGTCCATACATTAAAATACCAATTCGCCATTTTTAGTTTTAATAATCAATTCTTTTTTCTGGCTTTCCTCAACTCTTCCAATAATGCGTGCATCAATTTCAAAGGATGCAGCCTCACTGATAATATCCTTTGCAAAATCGTCGTCCGTATAAATTTCCATGCGACAACCCATATTAAAAACCTGGTACATTTCCCGGTCGTCTGCCTTACTGGCTTCTTGTATTTGTTCAAAAATTTCCGGCGGATCAAACAGATTGTCTTTAACCACTCTCACATTTTCGGGAACGTATTTTAGACACTTGGTTTGGCCCCCACCACTGCAATGTATAAGTCCTGAAATCTTTTCAAAATTTTCTTCCAATAATTTTTTCATCAGCGGAGCATAAGTTCTCGTCGGTGATAAAATATCTTTTATTTCAGCAATTCTGTTATGACCGATATAAACCACTTCCTCATCCAATGCATTATCGTAACTCTCTTTAAAATTTTCTGCATAATATTTTGAGAGGAGATCATGTCGCGCCGATGTGAGCCCATTACTTCCTATTCCACTGTTATGATTCTTTTCATAACTACTCTTGCCGAAAGAGGCAAGCCCTACAATCACATTTCCAGGTTTGATTTTTTCATTTGAAATAATTTTAGCCTTTGGCCACCTTGCAGCCATCGTTCCGTTTACAGCAATGGTCCTTACAACATCTCCCACATCAGCCGTTTCTCCGCCGAGATAATGGATGTTAATTCCAAAAGACTTCATTAATCCAAAAAAATCCTGTGTCCCGCTTATCACCTCTTCAAGCACTTCTGCCGGAATAAGGTTTTTATTTCTATCAATTGTAGAATTAAATATGATGTTGTCATAAATTCCGACACAGAGCAGATCGTCCAGGTTCATTACAATCGCATCCTGGGCGATTCCCCTCCATATTGAAACATCACCTGTCTCCTTCCAATACAGGTAAGCAAGAATACTTTTAGTTCCTGCGCCGTCGGCATGCATCACATTTACAAAATTTTCATCTCCGCTCAGAAAATCCGGGTACATCTTACAAAATGCTTTTGGGAAAATTCCCTGATCAAGATTCCTAACAGCTTTATGCACCTCGTCTTTCTGAGCAGAAACTCCGCGCCTGGAATATAGAGACATGGGTATATTTTGATGAGGTGTAAAAATATAGAATATAGTCATGGGTTTTTGCTACAGGTGTTCAGACATCGATATGCAGGTATTAGTTCACAAATTCTATTTGTTTATTCAATAATTTTGAACCCAGCATGCAGGTACACAGGGATATTGATAATTTACCTCTTTTTGAGAACGCAGTAATTACGATTGGCACTTTTGACGGAGTGCATACAGGGCATCTTAAGATCATAGAACAACTGAAGAAAGAATCCAGATCAGTAAACGGCGAAAGTGTTATCATTACTTTTCATCCACACCCAAGGCTGATCATAAATCACCCGGACAAAGCTTCGGCGGATGTAAAGTTGCTGAGCACTCTTCCTGAAAAAATTGAGTTGCTTGGGAAGCAAGAAATTGATCATCTCGTAATTGTTCCCTTCACACTTGAATTTTCAAAATTAAGTGCCGAAGAATATCTCAGGGATTTTTTGATTACAAGGTTTCATCCCCACACAATAATTATCGGTTATGATCATCACTTTGGAAATAATCGTAGCGGGGATTACCGTCTGTTGGAAAAACATCAAACCACTTTTAACTATGTTGTAAAAGAGATACCTGAGCTTGTTCTGAATGATGTAATTATCAGCTCTACAAAAATCAGGAAATCACTTGCTGAAGGAAATGTCAGCGAAGCGAATGAAGCGCTCGGTTATCCATATTTTTTCGAAGGACAGGTGGTTGAGGGGAATAAATTAGGAAGAACGATCGGCTATCCAACCGCTAACATCAAGCTACCGGACAGCAATAAAATTATTCCTTCCAACGGTGTATATACAGTGAAGGTCGTTGTAAAAGCCAGTGAAAATATTTACAATGGAATGATGAATATAGGAACCCGTCCTACTATTGACGGATCAAAAAGGGTAATTGAAGTAAATATTTTCGATTTTGATCAGCAGATCTACAGTGAACAGTTACGTATATATGTTGAAAATTTTCTCAGGCCAGAAGTGAAATTCTCCGGACTTGAAGAATTAAAAAACCAACTTGCGAAGGATAAAAAAAATGCCCACGACTCGTTACTCCTAACTAACTCCAGGAGGCGCCTATAATAATTTTATAAGCGAGTTCTCTTAACAGAGAATCTCCGGTGTAGTTAGTTCTGATGCCAATACTTTTCAGGTTATACTCATGCAGTAAAATAATTGCTTTTTCTGTTTCAGCATACGAATAGTTCAGCAATGTGTCCATTGCCTGCTGAACCAAAACAGGATTGTAGGAAAAAACAGGTTTGAGTGCCCGTTCACTTTTGTCTGCTACCTGGTAGAGAACAATTATTTTACTAAAATAATTATACAGTGAAGGAAGCAACCATTGTATCGGCGCAGCTTTGGGGTTCGATTCAAAATACTGAACGATCCTGATTGCCTTTTCCAGGTCCTTCTTACTGATAGCATCCTGCAGTTCAGAAATATTATACTCCTTGCTGACGCCAATGTATTTTTCAATGTCATCTTCAGTGATATTTTTTTCCGTTCCGAGGTTCACTGAAAGTTTCTCCACTTCGTTAGCAATTCTGCTTAAATCATTCCCGACATGGTCAACGATCATGGAGAGAGCTCTTGGAGTAATCTCGTATCCTTTAGATTGAAGGAAGCCATTTGTCCATGCTGGTAACTGGTTGTCAAATATTTTCTTTGACACAAATACATCACCGTTTTTCTTGAGCAGTTTGGCTAACCTCGATCTGCCATCAAGAGATTTCCCCTTGTATGAAACAACCAAAATAGTTGAGCCCAGAGGCTTCTCAACATAACTTTCCAGCTTCTCGATTTCTCTCATTTGCTGTGCTTCCTTCAGCAAAACCACTTGCCGCTCCGAGAACATCGGGTAACGCCTGCAGGAATTTATTACGTCGGCCCAGTTTGCATCCTTTCCATAAAATATCGAGAGATTAAACTGTGCATCAGCCTCTGTTAATATTTTTTTTTCAGCAAAGTCCATCACCTCATCAATGTAGAATTCTTCCTCTCCCTCGAGCCAATAGACATGTTTGAAAATATTCTTTTTCCACTCCGAAAGAATTCTTAATGCACTCATACCTCCAAAGGTAAAGATTACGTTAACGTATTATTGGCGATAAAATAGATTTCTTGCAAATTGCTTTATTTTTGTTTGGCATGGTTTTGGAAATTTGGGCATGTTAGTCCAACTTTTTTTAATAAAAAACGATATAAGATGAGTTACGAAAATTTTCCTGATAGCAATGTACCGGAAGAAAAACCGGTGGGTGTTACGAACAAAAACAACAGGAATATTCTTACGGCGATTTTGGTAATTATACTCCTTGGAACCTGGGGTTATATTATATGGGATAAGAATAAAAACAGGCAGGAGAAACAGGAACTCACTTCGCAGATTGTCGAAAGCGATTCCTCTAAGAATGAGCTACAGCGAGAGTTAAACGATGCTGCTCTCAGGCTTGACATGTTAAAGACTTCGAATTCCAGGGCCGATAGTTTGATTAGAACCAAGGACAAGGATATCGAAGCGTTGAAGTCTCGAGTGCAGAGTATTTTGAACAATAAGAATGCTACGCAGGCAGAACTTGCTGAAGCCCGTCGACTCATTTCACAATTAAAAGGTAATATTGAAACATACACCGCGGAGATCGAATCATTGAAGACTGCGAATAGTCAACTTACTGAAGAAAAACGAATTGTGACCCAGGAGCGGGACGTGCAAAAAAAGAATTTTGACTCTGCCTCAAGTGTAATAAAACAAAAGGAAGACCTTATAGATGTTGGGTCA
>JBBSPT010000123.1:0-7697 GCA_038258515.1 Chitinophagales bacterium
AAAACACCGCCTGGTGAGCCGGTGTCTTTTCTTTGACGTAATCAAGGTCCTCCTGGGAGATAAACGTATTGTGAACGAGTATAGCCGATGCAGCAGGAGAAAGTCTGTGGAAGAATGACTGCAGGCTTGTAGTCCCCGGAAATTTAAAAATTGGATTTTCAAGTTTCATGAGTCGATACATCCGGGTGAAGTTCCCCGTTCCTCTCAGAAAAAATTCGTCTTCACCGGGAGACTCCTGGCTATGGATGCTGATAGTTTTCCCCACAAAAAATGGGGTGATATTTTCCCACAAAGGGGAAGAAACGGAATAGGGTGCGTGGGGAACTATCGCTGTATCTTCCCCATTTGCTAAATATGAATTATAAATGCTCTTTATTTTTTCAAATCGTTCGTTTGCATGGAGAGGATTCCAACCGGAAACCTCTATAAAATTGTAGCGGGCGAGAGCACATTTTTCTTTTATATCAAGCGACAGGTTGGTATTGCAGATGTCTCCGATAGCCACAATTCCATTTCTGTTCATCGTCTTTACCGCCTTTTGCATAGCGTCAATTATTTCTTCTTCATTATAGTCCCGCCCGGTAACCACGTTAACCACAAAGTCAACAAGTCCCGTTTTTTTGGGAATTTTATTGTGCAGATGCGAAAGTTCGAGATGGCAATGGGCATTGACAAACCCCGGTGACAAAAGACCAGAATAATTTTCCACGCCCTGCATGGCAGGATTGAAAGGAATGATTTTCCGGATGGTGCCTGTTTCGTCAGTAACCAGGACATTGCTGCTGTCTAATAATGTCGTACCCGTGAAAAGATAGTCCGCTCTGAATTTTCGATCGCTCATGTAACTGGTAATAATTAATTTTGCAACCCTGCGAAGATAGGATGATGCCCGTGTACTCCATATCTGCCATGGAATAGAGATTTTTTCAAAAAACTATAATAATGCTTGAAAAGCTGGAAGCAATTAAGGCCCGTTTCGATGAACTTTCGGTGGCACTTTCCAATCCCGAGATAGTAAGTGACAACAAAAAATATCGCCATTTAAGCAAGGAGTATCGCGATCTTGAGAAGATTGTGGAAGCCAGGAACAAATATGCTAAAGTGCTGGACGACATTGAGTTCAACAAACAGATGCTCAACAGCAATGATGAAGAAATGCGTGAACTGGCCAAAGAAGAAATATCGGAATTGCTGGAGCGAAAAGAAAGTTTAGAAAAAGAAATCAGGAACATGCTAATTCCAAAAGACCCGCAGGATGAGAAGAATGCAATTATAGAAATAAGAGCCGGCACAGGTGGCGATGAGGCTTCGTTGTTTGCCGGTGACCTTATGAGAATGTATTTAAAGTTTTGTGAAAATAAAGGATGGAAGAGTGTCCTGTTGAGCGAAAATGAAGGTACAGTTGGCGGTTATAAGGAAGTACAAATTGAAGTAACGGGCGAGGATGTTTATGGTACGCTGAAATTTGAAAGCGGGGTTCACCGCGTGCAGCGTGTACCTGATACAGAGGGCAGCGGCAGGGTGCATACCAGCGCGGCTACTGTGGCTGTAATGCCAGAGGCAGAAGAAGTTGACGTGGATGTGCGGGAAAGCGATGTGAAAATGGAAACCGCCAGGAGTGGTGGTGCAGGAGGGCAAAATGTAAACAAGGTAGAAACGAAAGTGATGTTGACTCACATGCCCTCGGGTCTTGTAATAGTTTGTCAAACCGAGAGAAGCCAATTAGGCAATAGGGAGAAAGCGATGCAGATGCTAAGGACCAAATTATACGAAGAAGAAGTGCGAAAACAGGAAGATGAGATTTCGAGGCATCGCAAAAGCCTGGTGAGCACGGGTGACAGATCAGCCAAAATCAGGACTTATAATTTTCCTCAGGGCAGGGTTACCGATCATAGAATTGGCCTCACCGTGTACAATCTTGATAGTGTTCTGAACGGAGAGTTAGAAGAATTTATCGATGCACTGCAGTTTGCAGAGAATTCTGAAAAACTCACTCAGTCGTCAAATTGATTTAAAAACAGACTACACCGGGAACGAATTCTTTTCTTAAGTACAAGTTCTTGGGTATTTGTTAACAGATTTCGTCTTAATTTTGGCATGTGATTTGAAACACTATGTAACAGTTGATTGAAAGATCACACAAATTTTACAAGTCAATTTTCTCATAAGCAGTTAGTTTTGGTAAACGGCCCCTGTTTCTACAGGGGCCTTTCTTTTAGTATCTATTCCTGCCCCAATAACGTTTTCAATTTCACACGTTTTTGAACTTTTGCATTCTCGTGTTGTAATGTTATTTGTATAAGTTTAGAAATATTTTAAACAACCATTATGGAGTTCAGAAACAAAACGGCATTTATAACCGGTGCATCCCGTGGAATCGGGAAGGCAATCGCGTTGAAACTGGCCGCTGAAGGCGCTAACATTATTATTGTGGCTAAGTCGGTGGAAGAGAATCCCAAACTCGGGGGAACAATTTACTCTGCCGCACAAGAGGTAGAAGCTGCCGGAGGAAGAGCTTTGTCGGTGCAATGTGATATCAGGTTCGAAGATCAGATACAGCGAGCTGTTGACGAGGCTGTGGCTACCTTTGGAGGGATCGATATTTTAATAAACAACGCATCTGCTATTTCTTTGTCGAAAGTGGAACAAACGGACAGTAAAGCGTTTAGTTTGATGCATGACATCAATGTGAAGGGGACTTTTTTTGTGAGTAAAGCATGCATTCCTCATTTGAAAGAAGGCAACAATCCTCATATCTTAAACCTGTCGCCCCCAATCAATCTTGATATGAAGTGGTTTAGAAACCATGTGGCATATACTATGAGCAAGTACAATATGACCATGATTGCTCTTGGCATTTCCGGCGAACTGCGAAAGTTTAAGGTGGCTGCAAATACTTTATGGCCGAAGACAACGATTGCGACAGCCGCTGTCAGAAATTTGCTGGGAGGGGAAACACTGATCAATATGAGTCGAACTCCCGAAATTGTCGCCGATGCGGCACATGTTATCTTGTCAAGATCATCCGAAGAGTGTACTGGCAATTGTTTTCTGGATGAAGAAGTTTTGGCCGGAGAAGGCGTTACCGATTTGGAAAAATATTCAGTTGTTAAAGGTGGAAAGCTTTACAACGATTTGTTTTTATAGCCCGCCAGCCTTTTTTATCGCATGTTCTTTTCGTGCAAGATCTATCGCATGGATGAGCACGCTATTCATCTTTTGAGACACATGGTCAAATGCAGGTATTTCTTTTCCCGTAAAGATGATGAAGATTGCCAGATACATTTCGTTTTGCTTCAGGAAGGTTTTCAGCGGTTCATTTTTTAATCTATAACTTTCTCTCATCAGCCTCTTGATCCTGTTCCTCTGAGTCGCTTTTTTGAAATTTTTTGCGCTCACAGAAAAAGCGGCTTGCAGATATGATCGGTTTTTTCCAGGAAATATATAAACTGCCCGGAACGGAAAGTGAGAGAAAGACTGACCTTTTTCGAAAAGCTGCCCGATTAATTTCCGGCTCTTAATTCTTTCGGGCGCTGAAAAAGAGAATCGAGGCTGGACCATATGCGAAGAAAGGAAATAAAACACGCTATAAAAAAAATAGCCCGTGATGGGCTATTATGATTTAATGTGATTGGAGTCTATTTTTTGCTTCCGTGTTCATCAGATACAGTAAGCTTGTGGCGACCCTTCCTTCTGCGGCTCGAGAGTACTTTTCTGCCATTGGCTGTTGCCATCCGTTGTCTGAAACCGTGAACACTTTTGCGCCTCCTTTTATGTGGCTGATATGTTCGTTTTTTACCCGGCATTTTTTGATTTTTTCCTTTTAAATAAAAATTTACATTTCTCAGCCCGGGCACCATCCCTGCTGTTTGTGAAAGGGGTGCAAAAGTAAGAAAAGAATTTTAAAATGTAAGCTGCATCGGGCAATTATTCGTGCAACTTTATCAAATATTCAAGCAGTATCACCATGGGACAACAAGTCCACATGTTCAGACTTCACCTGCCTGCCAAAGAACACAGCAGAATGACGATCAAAATCCCCGGCAGAGTCGGTGGTAAAGAATCGTATGGTCCCATTCTCACTGCAAGCGGATTTTATTTCAGGATGCCGCGACAGGTAATCTCTTAAGCTCTCAGCAATTATTTGGCCCTGTGCAATTATTTTCAATCCGGGTGGAGCAAATTTCTCGATCGTTTTCATCAGCAGGGGATAATGTGTACATGCCAATAACACTGTATCGATTTCTGCTGATCGGCTCAGCAATTGATCCAAATCCTTTTCCACAAAATACGCTGCACCCGCAGACTCGTGTTCATTGTTCTCTACCAGCGGAACCCAAAGAGGACAAGCATGCTGATAGATTATTGCTTCAGGAAAGAATTTCTGAGTTTCAATAATGTAAGACTCTGAATGGATCGTTCCTTTCGTTCCCAAAATTCCGATATGCCCCGACGTACTATAATTGCCAATAATTTCTACAGTAGGTCTTATTACTCCTAACACTCTTTTTTTGGAATCAATCTCAGGCAGATCTATCTGCTGTATGGTGCGAAGAGCCTTTGCAGATGCTGTGTTGCAGGCTAAAATGACGAGGGGACAATTCTGCTGCAAGAGCCATCGTACAGACTGAAGTGTGTACTCATATACTGAATCAAAAGAACGGGATCCATAAGGGGCCCGGGCATTGTCGCCCAGGTAAATGTAATCGTATGCCGGCAGGGCCTTTACAAATTCTTTCAAGACTGTCAAACCGCCGTAGCCAGAATCAAAAACGCCGATTGGGGATAGTTTATCCATGGGCCAAAAATAAACAAGCCACCCGATTTTGGATGGCCTGTCAATTCTATTTAAAGAAAATTATTTAACACCTGCCGCGGGAGCCACTGGCTCTTTAAGCCCAAGTTTCTTTCTTACCAAAGGACCTATGTCATTGGCAGGAGGCATTATGATCAGCGCTTCTCTCGGCAACACGTAAGTATATCCATTTTCTTTTGCCACATCTTCAATTGCGGTTTGCAATTTCTTTTGAATAGGCAAAGAAAGTTCTTGTCTTTTTTGATCAAATTGATTTTGAATCTTTTGGTCTTCACCGCTAAGATCCTGCACCTGCTTTTGCAATTCTGTTCTTTTTACCTCTTTCAAACTGGCACTCATTGTAGTTGAGTCCTTATAGAACTTTTGTACGGCCTCGTTCAACGCAGTTTGTTTATCCTGCGCATTCTGGTATAGAGATTTCTGATATTGATCAAGCTGACTCTGTACCTCACCGGCTTCAGGCATCAATTGTATTATTTCATCTGCACTGATATAGCCAATCTTTTGAGCGACTACGGCATTAGAGAATCCAAAAAGAATAGTAGCGATTAAAACGAGTGTAAAGAACTTTTTCATTTTTATTTTGAGATTTGTTTTTAATAAGTGGTTAAGATAATATTTTAAGATGCATGCAGTTATTGCTTTTTCATTTATTTAACACCAAGCTCTTTCAGTACATCGTCGCTTTTGTCCAGTTTTGGGTCGGCAAATATAACGGTAATTCCTTCACTTTTATCTAAAATGAAATCATATAATTTGGATGTAGCAATTTTTTGAATTGCGTTATAAACCCTGTCCTGTATTGGCTTTATAAGCTCTTCTCTCTTTTTAAAAAGATCGCCTTCAAAACCAAAACGCTTTCTTTGTAAATCCCTTAGCGCTTTATCTTTATTAAACAATTCGTCCTCTCTCTTTTTATTGAGATCATCGTTTAGCATCACCTTTTCTGCATCATAGTCTTTGTACATTTTATCGAGCTCTGCTGCTTTTTTGTCAATTTCCTGTTGCCACATGGCGCTAAACTGATCAACCTTTTCCTGGGAAGATTTATATTCAGGAACCTTCTCCAGGATATACTTTGTGTCTATGACTGCATAGCGCTGTGCAGATACATTCGCCGAAAAAAGGAATAGCGATATAATTGCGATTATTGAATTTTTCATACTTATAAAATTTAACTGGAATTTATTCAGGTTCCTGCCCAAGCATAAAGGTAAACTTCGCAGCGCCCTTAAGCCCGGTTGAAGCATTTATTCTATCCAATCCTATTCCATAATCGAAACCTAATAGTCCGAACATTGGCAGGAAGAACCGCATGCCCAAACCAACAGATCTTCTCAATTTAAAAGGATTGTAATCTTTAAAACTATACCAACCATTTGCGGCCTCGAAGAATCCGAGAGCATAAATAGTGCTGCTGGCGCTTGTGCTCAGCGGATACCGCATTTCGAGGGTATACTTATTGAAGATGGTAAAAAATTCACTTGCGTTGCTTTTGTCAGGGTTAATTTTTGGATTTGAATTATCATACACCGGATAGCCCCTGTGTGCCACAATATCATAACCGAGCAAACCGTAATTATTACTTAGCCCTGCGTCTCCAAGTTGGAATCGCTCGAAGGGCGACAATATTGTCTTGTTTGAATATCGCCCTAGGAAACCATATTTCGCCGCAGCTTTAAAAATAAATTGCCTGTTTTTATCCGGACCACGACCCTGCCCGATCGGTACATACCATTCTGCGGTGAACCTCTCTTTGTGAAACTCTACAAATTTATATTTGTCTATAGGCGCAGCGTCTTGTCTGAACAATGAATAAGGAGGAGTTAGTTGGGTGCTTAAGACAAAATTTGATCCGCTCGTCGGAAATATAGGATTGGGCCCGGCTGAATTTCTCGCCAGTGTGATCTTCAAACTGATATTGTTTGATGTTCCATTTGTAAGCCCGGGAAAAATATTGTAGTTCTTTAATTTATAGCGTTGATAGTTTAACTGGTATATGAGCGCAAAAAAGTCATCGGGCCATTTTAGCTGTTTGCCCAGCGAGATACTGAAACCTGTAGTGCGGATAAACGATGAATCAGCATAGGACCGGTCATAGTATCCATAAGGGTTATATGCATTTGCATACTTCGTGTCGTAATATCCAATGGTGAATGAATTACGCTTTTTGCCCCCAAGCCACGGCTCAGTAAAAGAAAAGTTATAAGAGCGGAACTGCCTTCCGTTGCTTTGTGCCCGCAAGCTCAATTTTTGCCCGTCGCCGGTTGGCAGTGGTTGCCATGCTTTTTTATTTAAAATATTGTAGATAGAAAAATTATTAAATGTGACCCCAAGAGTTCCCGTTAATCCAATGCCACCACCAAATCCAGCAGACAATTCCAACTGATCAGATGATTTTTCTACAACTCCCCAGGTAATGTCTACTGTACCATTTTCGACGTTGGGAACAATGTTCGGGCTTATCTTCTCAGGGTCGAAATATCCCAACTGGGAAAGTTCGCGCTGTGTACGGATGATGTCGGCCCTGCTAAATTTTTCTCCCGGGACGGTGCGCAACTCCCGGCGAATCACATAATCTTTTGTTTTGTCATTTCCGGTTATATCCACTTTACCTATTGTGGCCTGCGGTCCTTCCCTAACACGAAGCTCGTAATCTATTGTATCATTGTAAACGGCTGTCTCCACCGGGTCTATCTGGAAAAATAAGTAGCCATCATCCTGGTAAAGGCTGCTAATATCACCACCTTCCGGCGCCGGAATTTTACCTAACTTCTTGTTCAGCGTTTCAGCATTATAGACGTCACCTTTTTTTATCCCTAGTAAAACGTTTAATATAGAATCGGAATATTTTGTATTTCCCTTCCAGGCTATGTTTCCA
>JBBSPT010000124.1:0-7676 GCA_038258515.1 Chitinophagales bacterium
CAGTTTCTGTCGTTTTTTTTCTTCTCATAATCGATCGTATGTTGAACGCCGGTGGCTCACTTGATTTCATGTTGCCCTTTAAAAAGGAGAACATAATCTGCGGAGTGAATACAATTGAAAATGCGGACATGAAAACTTTGGAAAAAGGAAACTCTCTAAAGGGATTATTCTATTATATTTCTAATAACCGGCCGCAGTTTTTAAGGCTAACAAAACTAAAAACGCTGGCTTTTTTTGGGATGGTAAGAAGCTACTACTCCTTTATACACAATGCATTACTTGTGCTTTTTTTCTACCCGTTTTATCTTCTATCCCTGGTAGGCTTATGGAATAAAATACGGGAAGGCGACAAGAGAGTTTTTTACATGCTGGCAGCTATATTGCTTTATTGGATAACCACTTTGCTCACCTGCGATGATTGGCACAATCGTTTCATATTGACAGTATCACCATTTTTATTTCTGTTGGGTTTTGCGGCTTTCAGCAATTTTTCTCTTAGGAGAAGAACGCGAATTATGCGCATCTGAAGGATGATTTTTATTTTTTTTTAAAATCGTCTGCGAAGTTTGGTTACCTCATGAAATACATTTTTCCATATCCTTTAGTGAAATATTCATTGACACTTCTTCCTTTGGCATCTTTATAACCTTCATCAAACTTCTCCAGGGATTTTCCGTTGAGATTCGTTAAGACACGATACAAGTAAACGCCGTTTGCAACTTTTTGTCCGTACATGTCAGTTCCATCCCATTTAAATTCTGTAATATTTCTGCCAATATGCAATGGCCCCAATTCCTCTTTGGTGACTTCGCGAATTATTTTGCCCGTGATCGTCAATATTTGAATCCGGATATTCTGGGGTACCACACTTCCTGTAACCGTGAACACAAACGCGGTAGAAGTTGTAAATGGATTTGGATAATTCAGCAGGTTAGAAATCATCGGCTTGCTGATTACCCTAAAAGTAATGTGATAGTCGAGTTCTCCGGCGGTATTACCAATCGCATCTTTCCCAGATACAATTAATTCATACTCGTCATCATCACCCGTAAACAAAGGTGAAAAGTCAATGGTAGCGGTGTTTTCACCGGCCGCAAGATTTGCCGGAGTAAATCGCATGGTGTCGTTATCGAACTTATAATTTTTCAAAGATCCGTCAGGGAATCGAACCTGCACTTTAATGAGCGACGTGTCATTCAGCGCAAGAAATTTGCTTTCATCTTTTAGTTTGATGAGGATGTGAGGCCTTGCGGAAACGATGTCCCTGTTTAAGATATGAGTACCGTCGAAGGTGACATCCAGCAACGGATTGTATTTATCTCCCTTGACGTAAAAATTCTGATAAATAAAATTGTTGAAGTGGTATTGCTCAGGCTGATCATGATCCGGATTAAAATCAATCAACAATATATTGGCCCCGGAATAAGCTTTTGTATCAAGATCATATTTTAAAATGATAGTATCGCCGCTGATCAAAGGTTTTTGTCGTGGCACCTGAACCAGGTGAGTAACGTTATTGCCATCGATGATAGCAAGTTTTATTTTTAAACTATCGAAAGCCGGTATGCTGATGTTTTTAAAGGCAATACCAAAATGCAATATTTCGCCCTGCTCCAATGTGTCCTTTGTCAGGAAATACACAGACGGTGTAAGCGCCCCTTCAGGGGCAGGATCGTAATTAAGTCTCCAGTATTTCAATTGATATGGAGTATATGAAATGCTATCCGCATTTCGCATCTTTAACTGGATGTACGGATATGCGGCGGCGTTCACGGAGGAGATGTCAAGATCCTGGGTATTCTTATCTACGTTGAACAGCGTGGTTGAATTTCCGAGAGAGTCTATTCCAATGACCTGCACCTTTGGATCATCCTTTGAATTTGGTTCAAGGCTTGATCCTCTCCAATGCATTTCCTTCCAGTTGACTGCAGGCCCAAATTTCGGAGAAGTGATATAGCCTAACGTATCCGGGGTGATATGGTCCTTTGAAAGACTGATGGCATCCGTAGTGCCATCTGAAATAACAAATGCAGGAGTAAAATCCGAATTGTTCTTTTGGTACATGAATATAAAAGATCTTGGCCGGTTGAAGGAATCAATCAACACGAAGCCTTGAGCTTTTAACCGGTGATATAGCGAATTATTGCTGCCAAATGCCGTGGTATCAGCTTCCCAATCCGAAGCGTAAGTATTTGTAGAAGGCACTGTCCCTGAGACATTTCTTGCCACCACAATGTAGTTGTCTGGAACAAGGTCCAGAAACTTCATCGCGCTGTCTCTCTTCACCTGGCTCAGGAGATTAAACTGGAAATTTGCAAGCCTGTCCGCGCCGCAAATGGCATCACTTCCATACAAACCCGATGGCCCCATAACATTATACCATGGTTTTAAAGTAACAGGATTGAGAACATTAAAAATGATGCTCGACACTCCACAAAGACTCCGGGTAAAATTTGCGCCATTCACTCCCACAGTGAAATCAGATGCAGCTTTTGCAGCCGTCGGGAACACGCCGTTCTTAGCTTGCAACGTATTTACCACAGATGCGAAATCCCATTGCCGCGAATCATTAAGATGCAGATTGACCGTATCGCTTTTTAAATGCTGGTAATAATGGGATTGATTAGAACCAAGCGAACTGTTCGCGAGATAAAGGAATGAAGCATCATTCCAATGGTAGTCTTGCGGCAAGCCTGAAGCAGGTACAAGCGATACACGCCAATAATAAACTGTGCTATCAGTGTAGCTAAACCCGGGATCAAACTCAATAGAGCCGCCGGGAGCATTTACAGTTCTTGTTATTTTCAAAGAAGAATTAAAGAGTTCAGTGGTATCTATTTCCATCACATAATCTTTTGCAACACTCATCGGATTGGCAGTTGAAGCATACAACTTTTGATTCCCCACGTTTATGATCGCATAGTTGTACGGATAAGAAGGCGTTGCTTCATCTTCATAAATGAAAACATCTTTTACAATAGTGTTATTACTTTCAGAAAGCTCGGACACTTCGTTATCTGCATCGATCGTAACCGTTATCCTGTTGAGACCTTTATCCCTTGATGAGATGATCGGTACTGCTATGCTTACCGAGTCAGCATATTTTATTCCCGCGATTTTTTCGCGATAAAGAATATCTGTTGTTCCATTCGGATAGGTTCTTTTCACTTCAAAAGTTATCGAGTCTTCTATAGCTTTTCCGATGTTGAATGCAGTGGCTTGTAATAGAAAAGAGTTTTGAGAAACAGAAATGAATGGTGGATTTATTTTTACCTGCTGATCTTCCACTACGTAGTCAGGCTTTGCATGTGGATTAATTTTAATTGCAGGATCTCCATGCAAGGCGATCTCCTCAAGATTTGCCCTTGTAAGAAAATCCAATGAATTATTGGCGCCGCCAAGATTCCTAACCACATTTTTCATGTCGTTGCCAATGGTGTTTCCGTAATTTGTTTGGCTCAATTCCTTGTAAAACTGGTCGTCATATGCATTGAGATATGGAGGTACTCCAAGGTGCGAACTCGCCATAAATCCAATTGACCCATGCTCACTTGCCAGCACGAAATTTTCCGAGATAGATAAATTATTTTGCGAAATTCTCAAGGGGTCATAGATGTAGTTGTTGCCCGCGGTGCATCCGCTGACAGCGAAGAACGGGTACTTTCCCTGGTTTTGATAATAGGAAGGATCGCTCAAATTAAATTCTAACGTATTTGCTGATGAGTGCCCAAAATAAGACAGCAATCCAATCCCTTCATTGAACAATTGTTCAATCCGTTTCCCTGAAATTAATTGTACTGCAGAATTTGAAGATTTAGCGAACGTTTCAACCTTACCACCATACAATGTGTCCTCTATAATATTTTTGTATCCGTTCATGTAAAATTTAAAAAGATCGCTTTCAGAACTGTCTTTTCCCCCGATTACATGAACTACATTTTTCATCCAAAGTTGGCTGCTGAGCGTTTGACTTGCAGATGCCTGCACCTGCTCATATTCTTTAATTTTCTGAAGATAATTTCCAACTTCATTTCCTGAAATTGCCGACAGCCTTCCGATTGGAATATTGGGAATAATGCTTCCGTATGGTGATGATAAAAGCATATCAGATGCCGGGTTTCCAAAAGTAGGAACGAGGTTCAACTGATCTGCAACTGGGTTGGATTGATTAAGCCTATAATCATTATAAGTGATTCCCTTCCCAATCAGGAAAACATATTGCGGTGCTGCAAAAGTATTCTTAGCAAATTGAATAAATTCTTTAATTGCGGCTGGATGTTTTTTAATACCAAAAGCAAATTGATCTACCAGTTCATCACTGTTGTAGATTATTGCATTGTAGCCGCCACCTGCTGCAGAATTTCGATAGGTCTTGTAGAGATCAACATTGTTCACCCCCGAGCCATTGTTAAATAAAACAGGGTGGCTAATGATGAGATAATCTCCCTGGTTTGCAGCCAGTCTAAAGTTGATAAAATTTCTTTGTGATAAGCTACTAACGGAATTCACCATCAATGGGTCCTCACTCAGCAACACGAATTTTCTTTGCGAGACTAAGGATGCAGGCAGTGCAAACTTTACTTTTCCTGGTGTCGAGGTTATGTCACCCTTGTATCTTTTGTTGGAGGACATATCAAGCAAAACCGGGGAAACACTCCCGTAATTAAAATTATCAATAACGAGAAAATTACCGATTGCAGATGCAGGAAGCTCGAATGAAAAATTGGTTTTGTTATTAAAATTAAATTTACTGGCGTATGTAAGTTCCACATGAGACACTACGATCCTGTCGGTGGGCACTGAAGATATATTTTCAAAAGTGACGACTAAAAAAGCGGGGCTCGCGAGGTAGCTGCTGGGTAAGTTGTTTATGGTTTTTTTGATGTAGGTAAAAAACGGCATTGGCTCATCGTCGATTACCGTATTAAAAAATTTTATCCTGATACTTCTACTGTTCAATGCATTCCCCGCAGTCCCGAAGCTGAATGTAACATTGGGTCCGCCCGGATAAACATTCAAACTATCGAATCCGGCCGACAAACCGAACCCTGGAAAAATATCATTCGTTGTGAAGCCTTCGCCGATATCATAGGAAGAAGAATATACATAGCTTCCAAGGGGTAAGGCGTATCCCTGGTTTAATTGATTTCGGTAATAATTACCGCGTGTATTCATAAAATAAGGTTCGGGCGCAAGAGAGTTTCCTGCAACATCGTTCACAGCATCTGTGAATCTCATATTAGGTCCTGAAGCATTCACGGTAAGAAAGTATGCAGAGGTATCTGTTTGCAAACTATAATGATCAGAAAGCTGGTAATCGGGATCGCGATACAGTTTTGTATCTGGTTTTCCGTCATTCATTACCCCCAAGAATTCTATATATCCCGAGGGATTCATGGGACCGGTGGCGGACGTGGTAAATAATGGAACTTCCTGGCCGTTTCTCCAAAGTTGAAATTGCTCCGCAGGAGTAGAACCTAATGAAATCGAAGTTAGTGTTGCAGATGAGACGCGGTAAATTCCATCCTTTCCTACTTTAAATTTATAATAAGTTTTATTGTAGTCGATCCAGCTATTTGAATAGGGCTGTGAAAATGCAGCTATGTAGAAAAAAAGAGAAAAGCAAAAGAATATTTTTTTCATTATTGTCAATTGGGGCCTAGTAGTCTTCTTGTTTATTAAGATCAAATCTTAAAGAAAAAATATGAGTGTACAGTGGATTTGATTGGTTAGCAAGATTGGAAAAAGCGTAGTCCAATCTTACATTCTTAATTTTAAAGCCAGCGCCTAAACTTGGCTGATAGATCCACACCTTTTTTAGATTGGTCGTATCACCATCAGCAAGCGCTTTTTGAAAATTATAAATTCCCGCCCTAACAAAGAACACATCGTTTATTGATGCTTCAAGGCCAGCGTGAGGATCAACGCTGACAGGATCTCCGCTTACAACTGTATTTCTTTTTCCATCGAAGGTGAAATCAAAGTCAATCTCTGCAAGAAGATTTACAGTTGATCCAAGCTGAAAATTATAGGAATTGCCGATAGTTACACGGGGGGCTGTAAGCTCAGTTGACTTCACAGGAATGTCATTCTTGGTGAGGTATAAAACTTCCTTTTCTTTTTCTGTGAATGAGAATGACCACGCATTAAAAGTCGTTGTCATGTCCTTCGCAACAACTCCAAGACTCCAGTTGTTTTTTTCCAATTTGAAACCGGCGTCAAAACCGAACCCTAAGGCAGAGGCAAAATGGCCAACCTTGCGGTAAATAATTTTTGCACTTCCGCCAAAGCTCATTTTTATATCTTCTTCGTCCCTGATTTTCTGTGAAAAAGAAAGCAATGCCGCATAATCTGCTGAAGAGAAGGTAGTGATGTTCCCGTAATTAATGCTGCCATCTGGCTCTACCAGAAACAGGGTATTAGGAATATCGTCAACCGCAAACCGCAAAATTGAAAGCGCCAGTGTTCTTTTGTTATCACTTACCGGGATGGCTACGCTGCCATAATCATACTTCCCAATGTTATCAAAATAACTTGCATGCATTAAATTGATGGAGGGGTAATCCTGCACACCAGATAAGCCTGCGGGGTTCCAATAGCCTGCAGTTCCATCTGAAACAGAGGCAGCCTGCGCGGCTCCCATCCCTAAACCCCGTGCTCCCGCGCCAATATTCAAAAACTCGTTAGAATATTTGCGGAATTGTGACATGCCGGTAAATGGAAATAGTAGTAGGGGAAGAATTTTTATGATTTGGAAAATTCTCATAAGAAGGAAAAGATCAGTTTAGGATTGATTCAGTGTGTTGATATTCTCAGGGTATTAAAAACGGTTGCAGCTTACATATATTGTATTTATCAGCAGTTTCGCAATGATAAAAGTAAGCAAATCTGCGCCAAATTTGACCCGCGGTTTCCTTTAAAAAAGATTCAAACAAAAATTAGTTTTCAAACTTTAGCGGTCGCATAAGAAATATTTTTAAAAGCATATATTACTTGGGATGTTGTTTCAACAGTTCCTTCCGATCAGGTTCTAGCGATTCTGGTTTATTTTTGAACTTTTCTAAATCGATGTGCTTTTAACGCTGAAAAAATTATGGGTAACGTAATTGAAGAATTGAAATGGAGAGGCCTTGTTCAGGACATAATTCCGGGCACTGAAGAGCAACTGTCCAAAGAATCAACAACAGGATACATCGGCTTTGATCCCACCTCCGATAGTCTTCATATCGGGAACCTGATTCCGATAATCTTGCTGGTTCATCTTCAGAAATATGGGCACAAACCCCTGGCCCTGGTGGGCGGCGCGACTGGAATGGTGGGAGATCCCTCCGGCAAGAGTGAAGAAAGAAACCTGCTGAGTCTTGAGGTACTGAACCACAATGTTGAATCTGTCAAAAAGCAATTGAATAAGTTTTTGAATTTTGACAATACTATTTCAAATGCTGCTGAAATAGTGAACAACTATGATTGGTTTAAAAACATTTCATTTCTCGACTTCATCAGGGATACCGGCAAGCACATCTCCATCAATTACATGATGGCGAAAGATAGTGTGCGCAAGCGGCTGGATTCTGAAAGTGGAATGAGTTTTACAGAGTTTACTTACCAATTAGTGCAGGGATATGATTTTTATTGGCTGAATAAAAATATGAATTGTAAACTCCAATGCGGCGGAA
>JBBSPT010000125.1:0-7618 GCA_038258515.1 Chitinophagales bacterium
CTTACATTGCACCAATGCGAAACGTCAAAAGTTATACGCAGCTCAGGATTTTTTTCAATGTACTGCCTTGCGACCGGCGCGGCAAAAAGCATTCTCGAACGATGTGTTTCATGACAAATAAGAATACCTGTGCTTTTCGCTAACGGAGTGGTATGATCAATAAAAGATGTGTTTTCATCATAAGTAAAATAATCGCGTCCCGAATGGCAATTGATATACAATGGCTTTTGAATTTTATTTGTGGCAGCCGCGTCAATCATCTTTTTAAAAGAATCAAAATGCTCCTTATAAATACTTTGCGATCCTCCACATAAAAAACCCACTTCAAGGTTATATTTTTTTAATGCAGCAAAAATTTCATCCTGGTCTTTTTGTTCCATCGGCCACCAAATTTCTATTCCATCATAACCTTCTTTCTTTACTTTGGCCATGTATTCATCTAACGAGCCGGGAAAGCCCCAGTTTGTAGCGAGTATTTTTAATTCAAAATTTTTATTCAATTTGGTTTTATTTTCTATTGATGAAGCAAATGTATCCAATGATGAAAGCATTAAAGCCGCTGCAGCAGATGCAGATAGTTCAATAAAATTTCTGCGTGGGAATTTCACTAGTTACGATTTCGTTGGTTATGCAATTTCATACCCATTTCGGTTATATATTCAAACCTGTTTTCACTAATATTTTTTAAGTTTTTCATCCTGAAATATTGGTCCATTTTAATAACGTTGAGATGAATTTCTTCAACCTCGTATTTTTCTGACAAGAATGCTTTTGTTCTTAAGTACTCAAAGAGCCAATCTTCCCATTTATCATCGAGATTTTTGCGATCATCTGCCACGCTTAATAAATTTTCATATTCTGCCGGGGAGTAATATCCTAAGAATACATTCGTCATAAACCTTCATTCTAAAACTTTGAACTATACTTAATGACTAAGCAATTATATCTCTTATAACCTCGCCACTCACATCAGTCAACCTGAAAGGTCTTCCCTGGAAATCATAAGTGAATTTTTCATGATCAAAACCCAACTGGTTCAGGATGGTTGCCTGAACATCAAATGGCGTCACTTTGCCACTGATCGGATAATACCCTATTTCATCTGTTTCGCCATAGCTGTATCCTTTTTTAATACCACCACCTGCCATCCACATCGTAAAGGCATCCAGGTGATGATCTCTTCCTTTAAAAGGATTCTGCTTGCCTTCGCGATTCTCCATCATCGGTGTTCTTCCGAATTCTCCACCCCAGACGACAAGCGTTTCTTCCAGCAACCCGCGTTGTTTCAGGTCCAGAATCAGCGCAGTAATAGGTCTATCCACCTGTCGGCATTTGTTTATCAAACCAACATCCACAGCCGTTGAAGGATCAGTGCCATGACTGTCCCAACCCCAATCGAATAACTGTACAAACCGAACGCCCTTTTCAACAAGCTTTCTTGCAAGCAATACGTTATTTGCGAAGCTTGCCTCCCCAGGCTGTGTTCCATACATTTCATGAATGTATTCAGGCTCGTCATTGATATTCATCACGTCAGGCGCCGTTATCTGCATGTAGTAAGCCATCTCATATTGTGATATGCGTGATAATATTTCAGGATCTTGAAACTCCGCAAATTCCTGCTGGTTCACCTCGTTGATCGCATTGATAGATGCCCTGCGCAGGTCACGGTCCATGCCTTTGGGATCTTTGATGAACAAGACAGGATCGCCTTCTGTCCTGCATTGAACTCCCTGGTAAACACTTGGAAGAAAACCGCTGCCCCACACACTTTTGCCTGCGTCAGGAAACCGGCCTCCGGAGGTTAGGACCACAAAACCCGGGAGATTTTGATTTTCAGTTCCCAGCCCATACGTTGCCCATGCACCAAGACTTGGCCTTCCCAATCTCGGCCCTCCTGTATGCACTAATAATTGTGCGGGACCATGATTGAATTGGTCTGTTGTACACGCTTTCAAAAATGAAATCTCATCAACAATGGACGCAAGGTGTGGCATATTTTCACTAACATAAGCACCACTTTGTCCACGCTGTTTGAAGGCTGCCTGCGGACCAAGCATTTTCGGAACGCCCCGAATGAAGGCGAAGCGTTTCCCTTCCAGCAATGATTGAGGGCACAGTTGTCCATCAAGTTTCACTAAGTCGGGTTTGTAATCAAACAGCTCTAATTGGGATGGAGCACCCGCCATGTGAAGGTAAATGACATTCTTAGCCCTGGCAGCGAACATTGGCATTTTTGGAACCAATGGATGTGCGGGATCAAATGTTACAGCATTTCTGCTTTGAGTATTTCCGCTTCCGCACCCATGCAACAGGGAACCTAACGCCAGGCCACCAAAGCCCATAGCAGTTTCCTTTATGAAATGCCGACGTGTATAAAAGCGCAATGTTTTTTCATTGACTTCATTGACCAGGCGGTCGTTATGCAGTTCCTTTTGTGTCATTTTATTTTATCTATACTAAGATTAAATGTTTTTTATTTCGCCCCTTAGGAGCTTCCTGTTTATGGCATAATTCCATAAATAGTTCCAGGCTCCGGAGGAGCCACCTCCAAACATTATTCAACAAAATCAAACGAATATTTTTCTTCATAAGGAATTTCAAATTTATCTAACAATTGATGATACTCCTGTTTGAATGTTTTCTTTTGATGGTGTTTCTCTTGATTCAAAATATATTTTACAACTGCATCAATGTGCGATTGTGAATAAGAAAACACTCCATACCCGTTTTGCCAGGCAAAGTTACTTCCCATCCAATTTTTATCTCTTATAAATTCATTACTTTCTACTTTAATTTCTTTCACAAAATCAGAAATTTCCATAACTGGTTTGAACCCTACAAAAATGTGAGCATGGTCTGGCATGCAATGAACAGCCAGCATTTTTGATTTCCTATGATGAACCAGGCCGGTAATATACTTATGCAATTCTTCTTTGTTTTCCTTTTGAATTAGTGATTGCCGATTCTTTACCGCAAATACAAATTGTAAATAGATCTGTGAAAAAGTATTGGCCATTACAAACTATTTAACTTTTAGGAGGCTCCTACGGAGCCAGTCAATTCATGATTATCGGTCCTATAAACAGGTTGCTCCTACGGAGCGTTCAGTCAATTAAAGTTCTATTATAACAATTTAAGTTGGCCGGCATTAACCGGGCATGTAAACTCTTTAGATCGAAATTAAATAGTCTTTTATTTTTCTCTATCGAAGCCGTCTGCTTATCGCTTTTCTCAACAGGTTGCTCCTACGGAGCGTTTAGTCAATTAAAGTTCTATTATAACAATTTAAGTTGGCCGGCATTAACCGGGCATGTAAACTCTTTAAATCAAAATTAAATAGTCTTTTATTTTGCTCCGTAGGAGCCACCTGTAACTCTTTATTTAACCCTCAATTTTTTGTTATCAATTCATCCAAATTCAATATTGCGCTTGCGACAACTACCATTGCTGCCGTTTCAGGTTTATTTCGTGCAGGACTGTTGTCGCCCACCATATCATTCATCTTTTCTTTGTCATTCTTAAACTGCAGATAAGCCTTATCGTAAAGCTTTTCCAGTGCCTTCAATTTTTGCCCGCTGATTGGTTTCTGCATGGCGAGCTCATAGCCTTTGCTTATCCAAACATTCGCCTGGTCGCTTTTTGTTTCATCCATCATGCGATTGGCAAAATGCCGCGAAGCATCAAGGTAGACGGAATCATTTAGGGTCACCAATGCTTGCAAAGGTGTATTGGTTCTTATGCGCCTCACAGTGCATACTTCACGGGAAGCTGCATCAAATGTCATCATGGAAGGATACGGTGCAGAGCGTTTCCAATAAGTATAAATCGAAAGCCTGTATTGATCTTCTCCTTCGCTCGTTGTCCATGTAAGCCCATTATAGGGAGACTTCCAAATACCTGCCGGTTGCCAGGGCATTACACCCGGGCCGTACATTTTCTCGCTCAACAGTCCGCTGACTGCAAGTGCCTGATCTCTTATTTGCTCGGCAGATAACCGGACCCTCGGCGCACGGGCATACCATTTGTTACTGGCATCTTTTTTTAAATTCTCCTGAGAAACTTTTGAATCCTGCCTGTAGGTAGCACTCATCACAATCTTCTTCAATAATTTCTTCGTGCTCCAGTTATCGGTATTCATGAAGTTCCATGCAAGATAATCGAGCAATTCCCTGTGTGTAGGAATTGATCCCTGCGTACCCATATCTTCTAACGTCTCTACCAGGCCGGTACCGAAAAGTTGCTCCCACAAACGGTTTACCATTGTCCTTGCAGTGAGTGGGTTTTGCTTGCTGGTTAACCATTTCGCCAACCCAAGCCGATTACGCGGTGCATCTTTTGGAAATGCATTTAGCGAATGGGGAACATCAGCCTGGACTTTCTCCCCTTTGACAAGCCAATTACCCTTTTCAAACACATAGGTCGCACGATGCATATCCTTTGGGTTATCCATCATCACTGGAGTTGTAGCAACAGGTGCATTCAGCAATTCCCAAAATGATTTATTTATTTCAGCATACCCATCTTTGTCCTTTCCTTCCAGGGGGTTAGTGAAGTAAAACCAATCGAACAACATTCCATTTTCATCCGGCTTTTTTAAATTAGGATTGCTATAAGTGAAATAAAGATCGTGAACCCCGCTGGCAACCGGAAAATCGATGCTGGTAATTTTCCAGCCCTTTGTCTTTTCAACGAATATTTTCTTCAGAACCGGCCCATCGGGTTTATCTAAATGAATGGTCCAGGTTCCACCTTCCACATAACCGGTGTATCGAAATATTAATGCACTCTTTTGCTCAAGGCTTACAGACTTTAGACGGGCCAATGCATTGTTGCGCAATACAAGCCACCAGCTACTGCTTATTTCACTGTTTACACACTTATCTGCTAATAACGAGTTGATGGCAGGCTGCCACGTCTTCAAAAAAATATATACCCTCTTTGCTTCTTCCTCAGAGGCATTTTCCTTCAACCAGTTAGTCACCTTGAATAATTTCAGGCTATCTTCTGTATTGAATTTGCGCAGCAACGGATAGTCTTCATTGGTATCTTCGTCACGCGTATCATTAAAAAAAGCCATAAACTTATAATAATCTTCATGCCTGAACGGATCGTAAGGATGACTATGGCATTGAACGCAGCCAAAAGTTGTTCCCATTAATGCCTGCCATGTGGTGTTTACCCTGTCTAAAACGGCCGCTGTCCGGAACTCCTCATTATCTGTTCCGCCTTCATCGTTCGTTAAAGTATTCCGGTTAAAAGCGGTGGCAATAAATTGATCGTCAGTGGCATTGGGAAATAAGTCTCCCGCTAACTGCTCTATTAAAAATTCATCATAAGGCTGATCCTTATTGAATGCCTTTATGAGCCAATCTCGATATTCCCATATTTCCCGGCCGCGATCGGCTTCGTAACCTTTTGTATCAGCATAACGGGCGAGATCGAGCCACATGGCTGTAAAATGCTCGCCATAACGGGGTGAAGCCAATAAAGAATTTACAAGGTTTTCATATGCATTGCCGCTGCTATCCTGCAAGAATTGATTGCCAATTTTGGTTGAAGGAGGAAGACCCGTCAGGTCTAAACTCACTCTTCTTAAAAGTGTAGGTTTATCAGCTTCTTCGGAAGGATGCAAGTGTTCCTCCTGCAATTTTTCATAAATGAAATAGTCAATCTCATTTTTTACCCAATCAATTTTTTTCGCAGGTATTAATCCGAAAAATGAATTCTCCGGCTTTGGTACGGGCTCTTGCTTTACAGGAACATAAGCCCAATGGTCGCCCCATTGAGCGCCCTGCTTAATCCAGTTGCGTAAAATATTTATCTGATCTTCGGAGAGAGGTTCATGTTTAAACGGCATCCGCTCTTCCGGGTCTTTCAGAGTAAGGCGGCGCATCATTTCACTATGGTCCGGATCGCCGGGAACAATAGCAAACTTGCCTGATTTTGCTTTTGACAAAGCGTCTGACCTGAACAACAAGCTATAATCTGATTGCCTTCTGACGCCCCCATGACAGGTGATACAATTTTTATTTAAAATCGGCTTTACCTGTGTGCTGAAATCGATGACCTGCCTGCTGCTGGTAAGGATAAATGCAATGATGACCGCAATAAAAATTGCGACAACGAAGAAAAATTTTTTGTTTCTTTTAAATAGCATTTTGCGATCCACTGAATAATAAAGTTATCAATAAATATCTTTTGCAAACGAAACGCGGGGCTCCTGAAATGTAAGTTTCAATTTACTGGCATTCCAATTGTTAACAAATAGAGTTCTTTGGCGAAGTCAAAGGCTATTACAAATTTAATCATGAAGCTACACGATGTAATTATTATAGGAGGCGGTCCTGCTGGATTGAATGCCGCGGTGGTTTTAGGGCGTTGCAATCGCAAGGTGTTATTATTTGATCACCGGAAGCAACGGAACAAGGCTTCTCACGGAATGCACAATTATCTTACGAGAGATGATATTTCGCCCGCCGACTTTATTCAGAAAAGTCACGAAGAATTAAAGAAATATGGAGTGAGGATTTTGAATGTTGAAGTGGAGCATGCAGCCAAAGGCCCGGAGAATATCTTTCTTGTGAAGGATATAAAAGGAAAAATTTACAGTGCTAAAAAGTTGATATTGTCGACAGGACTGACAGATATTCTTCCTGAGATAAATGGCATTAAACGATTTTACGGGAAGTCTGTTTACCATTGTCCCTCTTGCGATGGGTGGGAAAATAACGACAAGATCGTCGGTGTATTTTCGGAGGGAAAGGGTGGGATAGATGTAGCGCTGACTCTCACTTCATGGAGCAGCGACATCACGCTATATACTAATGGAAACAACTACCTCGATAAGAAAAGCAAAGAGTTGCTGGCTAAGAAAAACATCAGTGTGAATCACGACATCGTCACTTCCCTCCAAGGTCGCGGAACAAAACTTTCCAATCTTGTGTTAAGCAACGGAAAAAAAGTTCCCTGTGAAGCGCTCTTCTTCTCAAATGGATATGAAGTACAATGTCACCTTGTGGAGAGCCTGGGCTGTCGCGTCGGAAAAAATAATATTGCACTCACCAATAAACTACAGCAAACAAATATTCATGGTTTGTATGTTGCAGGCGATATTTCAAAAGACATTCATTTTGTAGTAGTTGCAGCGGCAGAAGGCGCCAAGGCCGCGGTTTACATTAATAAAGAATTGATGGAGGAAGAGGGATAGGAGATTCAATTTTATCCAGCTTGAATGAGATTTATCGATGTGAAAAAGAGTACAACACCCTATCAGTGCGGAAGCTTTTCCCTGAAATATCCATACACCCAGGTGCCTGCAATGGCGCTTAGAATAGTCACAGCGATTACCGTGATGCCGGTGCCCAACTGGGCATATAGCGGCCCCGGGCAAGCCCCTGTAATTGCCCAACCAAAACCAAACATCAGCCCACCATAAATCTGTCCTTTATTGAATCTTTTATCAGTCAAACTGATGGCCTCTCCATAAATAGTTTTGATGTTGAACTTTTTAATAAGGAGTACCGAAACTATTCCAGTCAGGACCGCCGAACCAATCACTCCATACATGTGAAAACTTTGGAGGCGAAACATTTCCTGTATCCTAAACCAGGAAATA
>JBBSPT010000126.1:0-7600 GCA_038258515.1 Chitinophagales bacterium
AGTTGTATTACCTCCTTCGTCAGCAGCAATAAATCCGGGAAGTATGCACGATTGCGAATTCGTAGCGCCAAAAAATTCTACAACCTTTTTATTTGTGATGGAAAAATTTACAACTGCAGCGCCGTAATCGGAATTGGTGGTGATAAGCTCCCTCGAATCTTTCCAATCATTTTCTATCCCGGTAGATTTTAATTTTTCCGAGAAAATTTGCGATGAAAGAATTTCTCCGTAGCTGATTATAATGTCCCTTGTTCTCATAGAAAGTTCCCGGAGCAGAAAAACTCCATTGCAGATGTCTTCGAGTTCGTTGCATCGTTTTTTTACCCGACTCAGCAAGCTACTTTGCTTGTCAAGCGGGATCAATTCCCGTACGGCAGCGAGATGCCTTCCTTCGATGAGATGTAATTTTTCTTTATAGGTGAGGTCGCCAATTGATGCAAGAGCAGCAGCTTCCAGCAAATCATCTGTAACGCCTCCAAAAGCAGACAGCACAACCACAATCCGGTTGTCTCCTTTGATTGCCTCTCTCACCACGTTAATAACCTTATTAATGTTTTCCGAATTTGCCACGGAGCTGCCTCCGAACTTTAATACCTGCATAAAAAGATTTTGAAAGAAAAATTAAAACACTTGTAGTGCATGACGATTGTTGATAAAAGATGTTATCCCAAAAAGGCAAATATGTATGCTATTAACCCTCGCGGGTAAAGGGAGACGTGAAAATAGTAAAAACTACATTCAGATATTTTCCCAAAACATTATGGCTGTTGTAATGCGTCATGAAAATCGAAATTAGTATAATTGAGTGTAATGCGAAAATTTGATCATTTGCCGGGCCTTTTTTAATCTTATTCAGTTGAAATTCTGAATCTTCATCGCCATCTATACACTAGTATTTCTGAGCCAAGTCATTTTTAATTAATTTTAGCACTTAATACCAGCTTCATATTTTACTACGCTAAAAGCTGAAAACATAGGGCTTCGTAAGATGAAACCGATTTTCGCAGCCATAGCCCATGACCTTATTTAAGATGCAACCAAATTCAAAATCAATCAGTACTTCGAAAATAATTGCCAGCTATTTATTAGACATCGGGGCTGTGAAGTTTGACTTAGAACATGGCTTTACCTGGACTTCAGGGATACAGTCCCCCATTTACTGTGATAACAGGATTATCAATTCCAGGATCGAAGTAAGGAGAGCAGTGGTTGATGCATTTGTAGAAATTATAAAGAATAGAGGAGTGAGCCATCCTGATATTATCGCAGGCGTAGCAACCGGTGGAATTACTTATGGAGTTTTAACTGCGGACAAACTCGGGCTTCCATTCATCTATGTGAGAGAGAAGAAGAAAGAGCACGGCCTGATGAAAGCTGTAGAAGGTGAATTTCACAAGGGGGATAAAGTAATACTAATAGAAGATCATATTTCAACAGGAGGAAGTAGTCTCAAAGCAGTTGAGCATTTGCGTGACGAAGGTTTAAGTTTGATTTGCCTAATCAGCATAATGACTTATGGTTTTAATAAAGCAAGAGACAATTTCCAAGAAGCAAGCGTTGAATACGAAAGCGTTTGTGATCTTGACGTTGTGATGGATGTAGCAAAAGAAAAAGGGATCATTAATCCATCTGATATAAATACGATTCTAAACTTCAGAAAATCTCCAAAGGACTGGCGGCCCAACAAATAATAATTCAGAATTCCTCACGCGCTGCCCCTGTTTTTAGTTTGCAACTGCGGTGCCTGTTTTTTCAATTATAACAAATCGATCGCTGTGTTTGTAACGGTGGACAAAGCTAAAAGCCCGTAGTATTGCTGAATTTTTACCAGAAAAGATTTAAACAATATTTTTGAAGAATTTTCAACATAATACGAACGGCAGTATTATAATTTTAATTTAATTTCCGAAAATGGACAATCATGTTTCCCGCGGGCTACTGAATTTCAAAAACTACGTCGGCATAAAATTTCAATTATACAATAGTCTCTTCACGTCGCTGCCGTTTCACCGCATTGAAAAAACAGGAATTCTGTTATCACTGTTTGTAAACATTTGCGAAGAAGGATATAAAAAGAAACTTAGCCCGGCTGAAATCGTGGAGGAGTTTTTTCAGAAGCACACGTCCTTTACATCACAGCCGGACCAAATTGACTTATTATTTAGATTTATTCAGTTTGTTGAGCGACAGGTTGTGCTCTTCGATGCACTTGAAGATGCAGCCTTCCTGCACGTGCAGGACGTAAACGGCGCCGGTACGCTAAAGCAATTGGAACTTGAGGTAATTCAGCACAAGAAGGAAGACGCTCTTGCCGAAAAACTCCGGGACTTTTCCACTGAGCTTGTTCTTACGGCCCACCCGACTCAATTCTATCCGGGGTCTGTGCTGGGTATTATCAATGATCTTTCCAAGTCCATCAAGGAAAATAATGCAGCCCAAATAAATATGTACCTGCAGCAGTTGGGCAAGACTCCTTTCTTCAAAAAGGAAAAGCCTACACCTTATGACGAAGCATTGAGCCTGATCTGGTACCTGGAAAATGTTTTCTTTGCCGCAGGAGGACGAATATTGTCATTCTTAAAAAACCAATTTCCTGATGCAATAAATCCCAATAACCCTGTCTTTAAGATGGGCTTCTGGCCAGGTGGGGACAGGGATGGCAATCCATTTGTAAATTCAGAGACGACACTAAAAGTTGCAGATGCCCTCCGCGGAGGCATCATCAAATGTTACTACCTCGAAATAAGAAAACTCAGGCGAAGGTTGACTTTTAAGAAAGTAGAAATACTGTTGGCCGAACTTGAAACGCAGTTATACAACAACATTTTTATTCCGGGCAACCGCACCCCACTTTCCAAAGAAAATATTCTTGGAACACTAAATACGATTAGGGAAACATTGATCTACCAGCACAATGGATTGTTCCTTCACCTGGTTGACAATTTGATTAATAAGATCCACGTATTCGGGTTGCATTTCGCTTCGCTGGATATCAGGCAGGACAGTTCCATTCATAAAAAAGTTTATCAGCAACTGGCGGCAGACGCAAATGTGATTCCCGCTAATTACAATAAACTGACTGAAGAAAAAAAGATCGAGCTTCTTACGGGCCTCAATGATAAGCTTCCACAAAAGGAATACAACGATCCTGTGATCAATGATACAATGGAAAGCATCAAGGCTATTAAAGTAATCCAGCGATTTAATGGAGAACCAGGCTGCAACCGATATATTATAAGTCATAGTAGCAGCGCATTAAATGTACTTGAAGTGTATGCCCTCTTCATAATGTGTGGATGGAAAAAAGAAGAAATGGCCGTCGATATTGTGCCGCTTGTTGAAACGATCAGTGACTTGCAAAACGCTGAAAGTATCGTGCGTACCCTGTATGAAAACAAAGTGTACAGGGCTCATTTAAAAAGGAGAAACAACAGGCAAACGATCATGCTGGGATTTTCAGACGGCACAAAGGATGGCGGCTACCTGATGGGAAACTGGAGCATATACAAAACAAAAGAAAGCCTTACGGCTGTTTCAAGGGAATATGATATTGACGTAATTTTCTTTGACGGACGCGGGGGCCCACCTGCACGCGGAGGCGGAAAAACGCACAAGTTTTATGCCTCCATGGGAAAAAATATTGAAAACAAAGAAATACAATTGACGATACAGGGGCAGACGGTGAGTTCGAATTTTGGAACCGTCGACACAGCGCAGTTCAACATTGAACAACTCATCCACGCAGGAATATCGAACGATCTTTTTTCCAATAAAAATATCACACTTGAACCACGGGAGGAAGCGCTGCTGCAACAACTTGCGGATGTTAGTTATGCTGCTTACCTCAATCTTAAGAATCATCCCGATTTTATAGATTATCTCACGCAGATAAGTCCTCTTCAATTTTACGGAAAAACAAATATTGGTAGCCGTCCATCAAAGCGCGGGGCCTCCACAAAACTAAATCTTGAAGACCTCCGGGCTATTCCTTTTGTGGGAGCGTGGAGTCAGCTCAAGCAAAATGTAACCGGCTACTATGGCGTGGGAACAGCTCTTGAAAAACTCTACCAGGAAAAAAAGTTTGATCAGCTAAAAACGCTTTACCAGAATTCGCTATTTTTCAAAACGCTGATAGATAATTGCGAGATGGCTATGAAAAAATGTTTCTTCCCCCTGACCGAATATTTGTCAAAAGATCCTCGTTATAGCGAAATATGGAATATGATCTACCAGGAATACCTGACCACAGAAAAATACTTGTTGCGACTAAATGATACGAACGAACTGATGGCAGAATACCCTGTCGAAAAAGCATCTATTAGTATGAGGGAAAAAATTGTGCTGCCGATTGTGACGATCCAGCAATTTGCGATCGACGCAATTAGAAAAACGGGCAAAGAAACCACTGGAGAGAATGCAAAGGAAACGTTGGAAAAACTTGCGATGCGTTGTTCATTCGGAATTATAAACGCCGGCCGAAATTCTGCATAGGGAATAATTGATAAAAGTTTATTTCTTCTTATAAGGGGAATCGCCATTCTGCAAGCTATGCGATAATTCTTGTGCTTTTTCCCGTGCCTTCACATCATCTTCCGCATGAAGTACCGCCCAAATGGTATCGCCGGTATTCTCTTCAGCAAATGGTTCGACAGATGAAACGTCCTCATCGCCCGGTGTTATCGATTTGATTTCATAGTTGTAAAATTCTACCCTATACCTCTTCATAAAATTTTTTTTTACAAAAGAGTAGTACAATCTTTTTGCCAAAATAGATTCAAGGTATTCGTGGATGGCCACGGGGAAATTAAATACCGGTTGTTACTATTTTCGCTATTGCGCTTTTTTTCTTTTCTAAAAATGCCGGAATAGGTTCCTTCGAATTAATAAAAAATAACGCGGTATCTGCATTGGCCGAAACAATCGTTTTGCGAAAGACATTTCACAACTATTCGCTGAAGATCTCGGCAAAATCTTTATCCCAAATTCCACTTTTCCCAAATTCTTCAAGTCGCCCAACTTCGCGGCCACTTTTTATTATAATAATTGTTGGAATCAGGGTTACATGATAATCTTCCACAACATTTTCTATTGCCTTTTTGCTGCGGTCAACAGCGTAGATGGTCATCCTGCTGTCAGGAAAGCCACTCGCTTGCTGGAGCTTAAAAAATTTTGGAACCACAAAGCGTGAATCTTCACACCAGGTTCCCGCAAAAACCACAATGTCTATGTTGTCTTTATTCAATCGCATTCCCGCTAATGCCGCGGCGCTTGGATTAGTGTAGATGTTCTGGCTTTCCGCATACCAACCATAAGCAGGGTTATTTGCCATGTCTGCTTTGGTGATAAGTCCTTTCAAAATATTCTCACCAACATTTACTGAATCGGGAACAACTACATAATTCGATTGAGAGTGCGCAGTAGCTATGAAGAGTGGCAGCAGTAAGAATAGTAAAAGGAAGTTTTTCATGTACAGATTATAAATTGTTTTTTAATTCCAATAAAAATAATTTTATTTTCTGCAATGATTCAATCATTTCATGCTTTTCTCCGGCGGTCTTATTATTTTTTAAAAATTCTTTCGCGCCCTCTATCGTGTATTTTCTCTCTCTTAATAAATGGTAAATCATTTTTAAATTTTTCACATCTTCAGGGCGAAAAAAACGATCGCCTTTTTTGTTTTTCTTCGGATGAAGAATGTCAAATTCATTTTCCCAATACCTGATCAAAGAAGTATTTTCTTTAAACATGATTGCCACATCCCCGATGGAATAGTATTGCTTTTTGAATAGCTCCTCATCTTCGGGGATGTCAACCCTGCCAGAGTCAGCACTCATATCCTTCAGGCTTTTTCTTCCCCGTTTTTGTTTTTGAGCAGGAATATTTATTTCATCTTTTTTCGGTTTTTCTTCTCCACCGGAGAGTTCGTCAAACTGAAATGAAATTTGAGATAATGCCATTTTTAATCTAAACTTTTTGCGCTTCCCGTGGATGCAATTTTTAATAATCTGTCAAACTGGTCAGGAGTAAGGTCATTATAAAAAAAGTAAACGGGGTCCACTTCCTGCCCATTCACATGCACTTCATAATGGCAATGTGGCCCCGTGCTTTTCCCCGTGCTGCCAACCCATCCTATTATCTGCCCTCTTGTTACCTTCTCACGAACTTTTGCTTTCACTCTCACCATGTGTCCATATAAGGTTTCATAACCATAGCCATGGTTGATCACCACTTTGCGCCCATAACCATCTTCAGTGAATCCTGATTCGACTACAGTTCCATCGCCCGTCGCATATACCGGTGTTCCCTGGGGTGCAGTAAAATCAAGACCCTTATGCATTTTTGGAGTACCGTAAACAGGGTCAATTCTCATGCCAAAGCCTGAAGCGATCCTGTCCAGATCGCGGTTGCTCAGCGGTTGTATTGCAGGAATGTTTGAAAGTTTTTCTCCCTGGTTTTTTATGAGTTTTTCTATTTCGTTGTAGCTGGCAAATTGATAGTCAATTCTCGCGTTTATATTATTCAGCGTTTTTGCAAGTTCGTTGCCCAGCTCTTCGTCATTGATAGCCTCTACTTTTTTGAGTTCATTCTTTTTTTCAATGAGCTTAACCCTGGCACTATCAGGCAAGGGATTGGCCTCAAAAATAGATCTGTAAACCTGGTTGTCCCTTTGCTCGAGCATCGCCATTTCCTGTTGTAAGGATCGGGCCTGCGTTATGAGCACGTCATAATTCTGCTTCATTTTTTCATAGCGGGCTTCTGCAAGTTTTAGCTGCGGAGAAGGAATGAAACGAAACGCGAGTGAGACTAATATAAAGGCAGTAACGAGGGCAGATGCGATAAATCCAAAGAAGCGTAAAAGTTTTACCCGAAGGGGCGTTACCAGCTTCTCGTATCTTAAGGTTTGAGTATTATAGTAGTATTTAATCTTTTTCATTCAAATAAATCCGGAAGAGTAAAGGCAACAATTTTAAGAACTTCTAATGTTTGAAAATGCGTTGAAACCCAATACCTTTGCCGTTTTCTACTTTGATTCTAACGGGCAAATATAGCCTGATAAATCTCAAATTAATCCTAAAATTCAGTAACGGCATGAAGGGTAGTGCGGAAATAAGACAGCAGTTTTTTACCTTCTTTGAATCGAAAAATCATGTGATAGTTCCGTCCGCACCTATCGTGATCAAAGATGACCCCACGCTGCTTTTTACCAATGCGGGCATGAATCAGTTCAAGGATTACTTCCTGGGAAACAAGTCCGCTCCGTATTCGCGGGTTGCGGATACTCAAAAATGCCTTCGTGTGAGTGGCAAGCACAACGACCTGGAAGAAGTAGGCGTTGACACATATCATCACACCATGTTTGAAATGCTCGGCAATTGGAGTTTTGGAAATTCAACAGTTGAACCGGCCCCGTATTTCAAGAAAGAAGCAATTGCATGGAGCTGGGAATTGCTCACAAAAGTGTATAAGATTCCTGAGGAAAACATTTATGTAACAATATTTGAAGGAGACGAACGGGAAGGCTTGCCCAAAGATGAAGAAGCTTTTTCTTATTGGAAAGAATGGATAGCAGAAGACCGGATTTTGTTGGGAAAGAAGAAAG
>JBBSPT010000127.1:0-7583 GCA_038258515.1 Chitinophagales bacterium
ACCATACACTCGCCAACTCCAGCAGGAGTACCAGTAAAAATGAGATCGCCAATATTCAGAGAGAAGTAATTTGATAAATTAGAGACGATGTGATCAATGGAGAATATCATTGAAGAGGACGTATCCTTTTGAACGACCTCTTTGTTTTTCGTAAAGTAAAAATTCACCCCTTTTTTTACCATTCCCGGCGCTACTTCTACAAATTTTCCAACTGCCGCTGAATTGTCGAATGCCTTGGATTTCTCCCATGGGAGTCCTTTGGATTTTAATTCGTTTTGAATGTCACGAGCGGTAAAATCTATGCCAACAGATACTCCGTTATAGTAATTAGGGGCATGCTTTTCCTGGATGTACTTTCCATTCTTGCTTATGCGCACAACCAATTCACATTCGTAATTCAATTCGTTGGTGAACTCGGGGTAGTAGAAAGGTGTATGATTTTGAACGAGGGCACTTTTGGGTTTCATAAAAATTACCGGTTCCTCCGTTATTTCACTCCCCATTTCCTGAACGTGATCACGATAGTTCCGTCCGATACAAAATATTTTCATAATTAAGGCAGTATTTATTATGGTTTCAAGGGCGGTTCAGCGAAAATATAGAAAACAAAGTAAATAAAAAATTAACGAAACTATTGATTATCATTAAAAGTGAGATTGTTTATCAATGACATACTTCTGTCAATTCCGATGGTTGCGAATTGTTCTATCACCTCTATACATTTTTCAATTTTGATTTTTACCAAGGTCTGTTCTTCCTGGCTCCAGCGGCCGAGCACGAATTCAATCTGCCTGCCTTTTGGAAAATCATTTCCTATTCCAAATCGAAGCTTAGGATAATTTTCGCTGCCGAGAATATCCTGAATATCTTTCAGCCCGTTATGCCCTGCATCACTACCGCTCTTTCTAAGTCGCAGCTTGCTAAGAGGCAGCGCCAGGTCATCAACGATGGTGAGTGAATTTTCAATTGTAATCTTTTCCTTATCCAGCCAATACCTGAATGCACGACCACTGAGGTTCATGAAAGTAGTTGGTTTAATACATACGAAGATCTTTCCCTTCCAGTTTACTTCAGCCACATCTGCCAATCTTTTTGAACTAAAGAATGCGCCATGTTTTATCACAAACGCTTCTATCACATCGTATCCAATGTTGTGTCTTGTATGTGCATAATCAGTTCCAGGATTACCAAGACCAACTATTAAATACTTTGACATAAAACGAAGATAGAAAGTAAAAATTGTAAGCAGGAGGTAATGAAACAGGTGATTAACTTTACAAAAATAAAATCATCGCTGATAGCGCGTGAGGGCTTACTTCACCGTTTTCCCAATTAAAACTTTTTGCAAAAGTAGAATGCAAATTGCTTAAATAAGGTTAGCTGTTATCAAGATACTGCTGAAGTTCTGCATCAGTTTTTATCAAAACATCCCTCACCTTGCTTCCCTGGTTGGGACCTACAACACCCGCAGCTTCCAGTTGATCCATCAATCTGCCAGCACGGTTGTATCCGAGCTTCATGCGCCGTTGAAGAAGCGATGTGCTTCCGCTCTGGCTCACCACAATCAATTTCGCAGCGTCTTCAAAAAGAGGATCCCTGTCGTTCACGTCAAATTCCTTATTCTCAAATTCTTTTTCGTCAACATATTCGGGAAGCATGAATGCCTGGGTGTATCCTTGTTGTTCTCCAATAAAATCTGTTACCTTATCTACTTCAGGCGTATCGACAAAAGCACATTGAAGCCGTGTCAACTCTCCATTGTAACTTATCAACATGTCTCCTTTACCAATCAGTTGCTCGGCACCCCCAATGTCCAAAATGGTACGGCTATCTATCTTACTGCTCACCTTAAATGCGATTCTCGCAGGGAAGTTTGCCTTAATAGTCCCGGTAATAATGTTTACCGATGGCCTTTGAGTTGCAATAATCAGGTGAATACCCACCGCCCGTGCAAGCTGCGCCAGCCTTGCGATTGGCATTTCCACTTCCTTGCCGGCGGTCATTATCAGGTCAGCAAATTCATCTATCACCAAAACGATAAATGGGAGGTACTGGTGTCCCTTTTCAGGATTCAATTTCCTATTGACAAACTTTTCATTGTACTCTTTGATATTTCGGGTGCCAGCTTCTTTCAAAAGATCATAGCGATTGTCCATTTCAATACAGAGGGCATTGAGTGTATGAATTACTTTCTTGGTATCGGTAATAATGGCATCCTCTTCACCCGGAAGCTTCGCCAGGAAGTGCTTTTCAATACTTGTATAAATACTCAGCTCCACCTTCTTGGGATCGATCAAAACAAATTTTAGCTGTGATGGATGCTTTTTATATAACAACGAAACTAAAATTGCATTGAGCCCAACAGACTTTCCCTGGCCTGTAGCGCCTGCCATCAACAGATGCGGCATCGACGTGAGATCTACGATAAAATTCTCGTTGTCAATTTTTTTCCCAATAGCAATAGGAAGGGAAAAATGATTGTTTTGAAACTTTTCAGAATTTAGCAGCGTCTTCATGCTTACCACCGTTTTCTTCACGTTGGGCACTTCAATACCAATCGTACCTTTTCCCGGGATAGGAGCAATGATACGGATTCCCAATGCGGCAAGACTCAGGGCAATATCGTCTTCCAAATTTTTAATCCGCGAGATACGTACGCCAGGAGAAGGAACTATCTCGTACAATGTGACAGTGGGTCCCACCGTTGCAGAGATTTTTTGAATCTCGATATCATAATTTTTTAGCGTTGTGATGATCTGATTTTTATTTGTCTCCAATTCAGCCGCATCCTGGATAATTCTTTCACTGCCATGCGCTTCAAGTAAATCAAGGCTGGGGAATTTGTAGTTTCTTAAATCAAGAATCGGATCGTATCGCGTCTGTTTTTTCTGAGCAACACTATTAGATGAATTCTTTTCGTCGATGAGCTCAGGCATCGTTTTTACTTCGAGTTGCAGATTATTGGAAGTCACAGGCTTTGCAGGAACTTCATCCTGGCTTTTTAATGCCGCTGCCTTTTCATCACTAACGATTGTAGCAGGATCATCCTTTTCAAAAAGCATAAAACCAGGATCATCATTTTTTGCAATCACAGGAGTTGCAGTGATGGGCGATAAAACGGGAGATGACGATTCACTGGCATTAAGTGCAGGATCATTTAAATCGTTCCCGCTCGTACCTTCCGAATCGTGATAGCTGTCCTGAACATTCTTGCCTTTCAAATTGAATGAAGGGTTAAATCGCCAGATGATGTAGCTAAACAATGCAGCCATCAACAAGGAAGCAGTACCAACTTTTCCGATTACTTGTTGTAGCCAGTTACTTGCCATGTCGCCGGCTGCGCCACCCCAGGGAAAAGGATGTCCGCTCATGAGGAACGAGGCGGATATGCTGATCAAGAGGAGACCAACAATTACATAACGCACATTCCTTGAGATCGAAAATATTTTTCTCGGTGAAAAAAAATTCACCCCAACTACCAGGAAGAAAGTGCAAAACAAGTAGGAAGCCACGCCAAATCCTGATCTGAAAAAAAGATCAGAAAAATAAGCGCCTGCGGTGCCAAGGAGGTTCGCCATAGGCTCCGCATTGCCGGGTAACAAAATCTTTGCCCCTTTAAATACTTTCGACTGATCTTCCTGCCAGGTGAATAGGTAAGAAGTGAATGCGATAAATAGAAAAAATGATATCAGCACCAGGATCGTTCCCAGTATTTTATGGGAACGTTCATCTTTAAGCAGTTTTTTTACCTCTATCTTTTCTTCAACATCTGGATTCAGTTTAGAAGCACTAACAGTTTTACTCTTCTTATTTTTTTTAGCAGCCGCCATTTGCCTGCAAATATAAATAAATGGTTAAAGGGATAAATCTCCAAGTTGTTAAGCTGTGTGAAAAACGCATCGGACACGGAGAAAAAAACAACAATTGCAAGTCAGGTATAAGAACGGGTCTTGTTAAAAAGACCGATCAACAGGAAAATCCAACCTGCAATAAAAAATATTCCGCCGATTGGCGTAATCGCTCCAATCCAATCGAGGCCTGGCTTTGCGGTAGCCTTTACATAAGTAAGTATATAAAGTGAGCCACTAAATAAAATGATACCGGCGACAAAAAATCGTCCTGACCATGCGATGAAAGCGTTTCGAAACTGACCGTACAAAATACCCGCTGACATCAGCGCAAAAACATGATAAAACTGGTACCGCACTGCTGTCTCGAAAATACCGAGTACTGATTCTGTCACTGAAGCTTTAAGCGAATGTGCGGCAAAGGCTCCTAGCGCAACCGAGATGGCGCCAATCAGGCTTGCTATTTTTAAAAATCCTTTATGCATCTTTTAATTTAAATCATTTTTCCGGTTTATCCACCCGTGAATTAAATGAACGCTGACAACGACTTGTTATCAAGTTCATTAACATCCAGAATTACATCGGCTTGGGAATAATATGGTTCTCTTTCTATCAATTTGTTTTCAATAAAAGTTGAAAGTTCTGCAGGATTTATATCGCTTAGGAGAGGACGATGACTCGTCTCATGCACGATATGATTGATTATTTGTGTTGGACTAGCTTTCAAATAAAAAACCATTCCCTGCGATTTCATCCATTTCATATTATCAGAAAAACAAGGAGTACCGCCTCCGCAAGCGAGGATAAAATTCTTCTTCCTCTGAAACTTCATCAAATGAAGCCGCTCCAATTCACGAAACTTTACCTCTCCTTTCTTTTCAAATATTGCAGTTATTGTGATTTTAAAAGCCTTTTCAATCCTTACGTCTAAATCAAAAAACGGAATGCCAGAATCGGCTGACCAAATGCGGCCCCAATGCGTTTTCCCACTTCCCATAAACCCGATTAAAAATATTCTGACCGGCAAACCAACTATGCTTTTTTTAATTTGCTTCTTCAAAAGAGTTATCAATTTTTTGTTACAGTTTATTGCAACCGTTCTATCTCATCAGGCAGGGAGGGGGATCGAAATTTTCTTCTACGGAAATTAATTTTTAACTGAAAGCATTCAGTCCGGTAATATCCATCCCGGTTATCAGAAGATGAATATCGTGAGTGCCTTCATAAGTGATGACGCTCTCTATATTCATCAGATGTCGCATCACTGAATATTCTCCCGTAATTCCCATACCACCTAAAATTTGCCTTGCCTCACGGGCGATATTAGCCGCAACCTCACAAGAGTTTCTTTTTGCCATGCTCACTTGCGCCGGAGTTGCTTTGCCTTCATTCATCAATGAACCCAGGCGCCAATTGAGCAACTGGGCTTTTGTAATTTCCGTTATCATCTCTGCAAGCTTTTTTTGCTGGAGCTGAAAACCTGCAATAGGCCTGTCGAATTGAGTTCTTTCCTTCGAGTAACGCAAGGCTGTGTCGTAACAATCCATGGCAGCACCGATCGTTCCCCAGGCGATGCCATACCGCGCATTGGTGAGGCAACTCAACGGCCCCTTGAGACCTTTTATATTTGGCAAAATATTTTCCCTGGGAATTTTTACATTATCAAAAACCAGTTCGCCGGTGGCACTTGCCCGGAGACTCCATTTGCCATGCGTTGTTGGTGTGCTGAAACCTTCCATACCACGCTCGACAATCAATCCACGAATATCATCGTTTTCATCTTTTGCCCAAACTACCGCCACTTGTGCAAAAGGTGCATTGCTGATCCACATTTTGCTTCCGGTCAGAACTACAAAATCTCCATCCTCTTTTATGCGACTGATCATTGAAGAAGGATCACTTCCATGATCAGGCTCCGTAAGTCCAAAGCAACCCAGCCATTCACCGCTGGCCAATTTTGGTAAATATTTTTTTCGCTGCTGCTCGCTTCCATACGCATAGATCGGGAACATGACTAGCGATCCCTGCACGCTCGCGGTTGACCTGACACCACTGTCTCCTCTTTCCAACTCCTGCATCATCAATCCATAAGAAATATAATCCATTCCTCCGCCGCCATATTCCTGCGGAATTGTGGGGCCAAAGCATCCCAGTTCTCCCAGTTGCTTCACAATCTGTTCAGGAAACTCTGCCTTTTGTGCATAGTCTTCGATGATCGGCGATATCTCCTTCTTCACATAATTTCTTACACTGTCTCTTACCAATTTGTGCTCATCAGTAAGCAACTCATCAACATTGAAGTAGTCGGGTGATTGAAATAAGTCCTGGGCCATGGGTTGATTGAAGTTGTTCGTTTAAAATGTTTTCAATGGGTCAAAGAATTGCGCCTGATCTCAAAGATAGGTCTTCATTTCTGCCTGGTATTGCCTGGCGACGTTACGTGCATCATTAGCGAAATCTTCGCCATGACCCGCATAAATAATGGCACGCGAGGCATTTACCAAAAGGCCACAGTCTTTATTAAGGCCTCGCCTGGAAACTTCATCCAGGCTGCCACCCTGGTAACCTACACCGGGAACAAGTAAAAAATGGTCTGGCACTATTTGCCTGATCGAATTAATTTCATCAGCCCTGGTTGCTCCAGTCACGAACATCAGTTTTTCATCACTTCCCCACTCACTTATTTTTTTTATAACTACTTCATAAAAATACTTTCCTTCAATCTTCAACTGTTGAAAATCGGCTGATCCTTTATTACTGGTCAGGCCTAAAACTATTGTCCATTTGTTTCCATATTCAAGAAACGGCTTTATACTGTCCTCGCCCATGTAAGGTGCAACAGTTATAGCATCAAAATTTAATTCTTCGAAAAAGGCTCTCGCATATTGCGATGAAGTATTACCGATATCGCCACGTTTGGCATCAGCAATCTTCAGATGCGATGAGGAAATATAATCGACGGTCTGTGCCATTGTCTCCCAGCCTGCAAGCCCCATAGCTTCATAGAATGCTGTGTTTATTTTATATGCAACACAAAGATCCCGGGTTGCATCAATGATTTGTCTATTGAATTCAAAAACAGCATCCGGCCTTGATCGCAAGTGCGCCGGAATTTTATTTAAATCAGTATCAAGCCCTACACACAGGTACGATTTCTTCGCCCGTATCTGGTCAATTATTTGCTGTCTTTTCATGAAGTCTTCATTCGTTTTTCCATCTCAGCAGCAACCATCCGGGAGGCCGTATCGCTGCGTCTTTTCAACTTGTCAATGATATTTCTTCTTGTGGCTTCCGTTTGATTCTGGCTTAGTTTAAAAACATTTTCAAGTGATGAAACTTCAATATTAAACCCGGTTATTTGACGAACCATGCTATCGACATATTCATCTTGTAAATTGTGAAAAGAAGCTTCACTTGTCTCACCTTCATACTGCGCCGTAATGTTTTTGATCATCAACTTCGTTCCATCCTCATCCGTAAACTTCAGTTTTCCTTTCGCGTGAACAGCCATATAATTCCATGTTGAGGCTACATTTTTTTTCTCATACCATGAAGCACTTATATGACAGTGTGGCCCGGTGAACACGACCAGGACATTTTTATTTTTTTCAAATGCCCTGTGATGATCGCTGTTCTTTGCCATGTGTCCATTCAACATAATCTGTTCTCCGTTGGTCTGAATTTCCAAAGGGATCTGCGTAGCAACCGGATAAGCTTCATCTATGCCAATAACCA
>JBBSPT010000128.1:0-7582 GCA_038258515.1 Chitinophagales bacterium
CGTTGCAATAAGTTCTCCAGCGAATCGAAAAGAATTTTTTGCTGGCCGAGATAGATGTCACGGTTTTTGTCAATACTTACGATCACACTTTGTTTCGCCTTGGTATCGCTGGATGCACGGGGGTTATTCATCTTTATCACATTCGGATTTGCCAGTGTAGAAATGATAAGAAAGAAAAACATCAAAATGAATAAAATATCATTTAATGGTCCCGTATCCAGATCAGCTTCGTCGTCTTTAAATCTTCTTCTTATACTCATAATAAAACAAATAGAAATCCGGATTTAATGTGTGGGCTCTTGCAAAATATCTGTGAATTCTGCCGTTGCTATTTCCATCCTATTTTCGATCCGGTTAATCTGTGCGGACAAATAACTGTACCCGATGTAGGCCAAAATACCAATGATTAATCCGGTAGCTGATGTGATCATTTTGATATAGATTCCATCAGCGATCGTATTAGGAGTGTATTCCGTGCTGGCAGCTATACCCTTGAACAGCGCCAGCATTCCTATGATTGTCCCGAGGAAGCCAAACAAGGGTGCAATCCTGGCCACGATGGAAATGATCGATAAATTCTTTTCAAGTTTGTATAGCTCCAGCGCTCCGACGTTATCCATGCTCTTTTCAATTGCATCCATCGGTTTCCCAATCCTCTGTATTCCTTTATCAATAATTCTTGCTACAGGATTACTGTTGTTCTTGGAAAAACTTCTTGCCGCTGCGACATTTCCCGAAACAATGTGATCACGGATTATGCGCATAAAGTTTTCGTCACTCTTGCTCGCCCTATTAATTGCAATCAATCTTTCAAAAAAGAAATACAACGCTCCGACAAACAAAATACCAAGAGGAATCATAATAACGCCGCCACTTACTAAAACTTCCCAAAGATTCTGGGCCTTCGGCACAGCGTTTACGGTGGTGGTATCCACCTGCAAAAAGAATAAATGCATTTAATGAGTATTTGAACAAATGTAAAAAGTTATTGATAGAATTTCCCCGCTCAAAAATGGGGGTGTATAACTTTAACTTAAATGTTAATTCACCAGCGGAGAGTTTGTTTGATCTGAATTTAAAAATTTAGATACTGGCAGTTTCAAGTCCCAATGACACAATAGAGATAAATACTTCGATTTTTGAAATGAAAACCGGGACAGTCGTCTTCTAAATTTCCCAAAAAAAAATAAATTTGTAAAGACTAATATGATTAGTATTTTTACCTAAATAAATTAGTTGTTATGGCCATTGCAGGACAGAATTTAAAGTACCTACGAAAGCTACGAGGCTGGACTCAGGAAGAATTCGCAGCGAAGCTTGGCATCAAGCGGTCTCTCATAGGCGCATACGAAGAGGGGCGGGCAGAGCCCAGGACTGATGTACTTGGGGTAGTGGGCGAAATATTCAAAGTGACACTTGATGAGTTGTTGCTTCGAGATCTGAGTGAAACAAAAGGGGTTAGTTACCTGGCCAGGCGTCGTCAGTTAAAAATGATGAGTGCCGATCGCAACCTTATTCATTTCGTTCCCGTAAAAGCAGCAGCAGGCTATCTCGCAGGCTATGCCGATAGTGAATTTATTGACGAATTAAATACATTCACTTTACCTATGCTGACGGGTGGCAGTTACCGGGCTTTTGAAATTATAGGAGATAGTATGATGCCGACGCCAAGCGGAAGTATCATCGTTGGTGAGAAAGTGGAAAATATTGAAAACGTGAAGAGTAATGCAGCATTTATTGTGGTGACAGTCGGTGAAGGAATAGTTTACAAGAGAGTGATAAAGAATAATAAAAATAAAAACAAATTAACGCTTGTAAGTGATAATGCTGCCTTTCAACCCTACCAGGTAAATACATCGGATGTACTTGAGATGTGGCAGGCCCAGGCAGTGATCAGTAAGGTTACTCAGCAACAGCGTTGGGATGTGGATTCACTTGTAAATCTTGTGAGTAACCTGCAGGACCAGGTCACTTCTTTGAAGAAGAAAATGAATTAGGTTTGTAATCAATCTTTAGATTTCGCTTCATTTTTAAAATGAAAATGAGGCCGCACAGATACATCGATTCACAATTTAAAAACAAAAAAATGGTTAAGTTACAAATTATCGGAAACCTCGGCAAAGACTGCATCGTTAAGGAAATTAACGGAAAAAATGTAATCAATTTTAGCGTTGCTCACCATGAGAAATTCAAGGATTCAACAGGCACTCCAAGAGAGCGGACTACATGGGTAGAGTGCGCCTACTGGACTGACCGTACGGCGATTGCACCTTATTTAAAAAAAGGCCAATTGGTTTTTGCAGAAGGTTCACCAGAAGCCGATGCTTACATGAACAAAGAAAACCAGGCGGCAGCTACTCTCAGAATGAGAGTAAGAGATATTCAACTATTAGGCGGAAGGACAGACAGCAATGAAAATTCCGGGTCGCATGGTGCCCAGGGTTCTTCATCAAACTCAACAAATTCTTCAAGAGATACGGCTGATGTTGAAGAAGCAGCCGACGATCTTCCGTTTTAAAATTATTATGGGTGGGTTGTAATTGGCGACTACATGCGTGGTCGCTTTTTTATGCCAGGAAGATTCAAATTTTCTCATGGACTTTTGCTGCTTCCCAGCCGATCATCGCTAATTTTCTTTCTCTTCCCCACATGTATTGACCGGAATCTCCCGTGGAAAGGATAACGCGATGGCATGGGATGAGATAAGCAATAGGATTGATTCCAATAGCGCTGCCAACCGCTCGTGAGGCCTTTGGGTTTAGTATATCATTAGCAATTTTCGCATACGTTGATAGCCGGCCCATAGGAATCGAAAGCAATGCCTGCCAGACTTTTAGCTGAAATGGTGTGCCTTTTAAGTGAAGCTTTATCTCATCAGGTTTACTCCAATCACTGCTGAAAATATTAAGAGCATTTTGTTGAATGGAGTCGATTTGATTATTAAGTGTTGCATTGAAAAATTTATTTTTTATCTCAACAAGCGATGCATCTTTATTCTCAGTGAAGCTCAAATGGCAGATGCCTTTTGAGGTGGAAGCAATGAGCAAATTGCCAAACGGACTTGCAGCATAGCTGTAATTGATTAAAAGACTTTCGCCACCATTCTTAAATTCTCCAGGCGTCATCCCTTCAATTTTTATAAATAGATCATGTAGCCGGCTTGTTCCGGACAGTCCCGCTTCAAATGCTGTATCAAACAAAGTGGCTTGCCTTTGCTCTAAAATATTTTTTGCATGCTCCACCGTTACATACTGGAGAAATTTTTTTGGACTTACTCCGGCCCATTCGGTAAACGTTCGTTGAAGGTGAAAGGGACTTACATGAATGTGCTTCGCTATTTCTTCCAGGTCCGGTTGTCTTTTAAAATTTTCTTTTATAAAATAAATCGCTTTTTGAATTCGCTCAAAATCCGCTGATTGATCGTACCGCATAAATTGTTTTGAAAAACAAATTTAGCCATAGGAATCTTACCTGCCGACCCGATTCTTGCTATTTCAGAGAACAATTAGGATTGCCATTGTTTTTCTCTTCATTGATTTATATGGGCAGGGTTTTTTGATATTTTTTTCACTTTCATCTTTTCCGATTTACTTTGTTTTTTATTTTTTTATGATAAAAGAGAAAATATTGGTTATTGGGGCTTCGGGACAGATAGGTGTGGAGCTTACGCTTGAGTTGAGAAAGATATATGGCGGCGCTAATGTGATTGCCTCGGATCTTCGTGAAGAGAATGAATTAATAAAAGGATCCGGACCTTATGTAAGCCTGGATGTGATGAACAAAGAAATGTTACATGTACAGGTAATCAGACAGAACATTACGCAGATCTATTTATTGGCAGCTATACTTTCCGCTACGGGCGAAAAAAACCCTTCGCTGGCATGGCACCTGAATATGCAAAGTCTTTTAAACGTGTTGGAAATTGCGAAAGAAGAGAATCTCCATAAAGTTTATTGGCCGAGCAGCATTGCAGTTTTCGGCCCCACTTCTCCTAAAAAAAATTGCCCGCAACAAACAGTTATTGAACCCATAACTGTTTATGGAATCAGCAAATACGCAGGAGAATTTTGGTGTAACTATTATCATCATCGTTACAAAGTTGATGTGAGAAGTTTGCGCTATCCAGGTCTTATCAGTTATAAAAGTAGCCCTGGTGGCGGCACTACAGATTATGCGGTGGAAATGTTTTACGCGGCTCTTGAAAATGGCAGGTACAATTGCTTTTTAAAAGAAGATACGTACTTGCCAATGATGTATATGCCAGATGCCATAAGGGCAACGATTGAATTAATGGAAGCCGATGCGGATAAAATAAGTATAAGGACCTCATACAATATTTCTGCAATGAGTTTTTCGCCGGCTGAAATTGCACAGCAAATTAAACAGATCGTTCCGGACTTTTCAGTGACTTACGAGCCTGACTACCGGCAACCCATTGCCGAAAGCTGGCCTCAAAGCATCGATGATTCCGTAGCTGCACGTGAATGGAATTGGAAAGCGCAATTCGGTTTGCGGGAAATGGCAAAGGATATGGTTGAGAATATAAAACTCCTGGGAGATAATAACCGATATGATTTCTGAGTTTTGAGCCGGTGGACTAACAAACAAATATGAAAGAGAAAATTGCAATGATGGTTATCTCTGCAATCTGCATTTGCCATGCCAATGGGCAGAAAACTGCAGGTGGGAAACTTCACTTCAGCGCTGGTGTTGAGGCAGGAATTCCGGTGGGTACTGAAGGAATCACGTTGTTTTATCCTTTTGCCGGTGGTGTTTCGTTGCAAGCACAACGACTGTTATCTCCTGATTTCGGTTTGACTCTCAAGGCAGGATTTCTCAATTACTTTTCCATCGCCGGCGGAGTTGATTTTGGAATGATCCCCGTGCTCACCGGTTTTCGTTACCGGTTTTCCAGGAGAATTTTTGGATCGGCACAATTGGGAGTTTCGTTTGCGACTCTTAAGCGGGAGGGTGCTTTTTTTTCGTATTCTCCCGGCGTCGGATTGAACATCTCCCGTCATCTTGATTTACTTGCACGCTATGAAGCGGCGTCCAAAGGGAGGCGAACCTACGGAACTCTCGGCGGCAGAATCGCCTATAAATTTTGAAAGAACCGATTGACTGGAAATTTAAAATTGCAACACATCTTTCATGGTAAAGATGCCTTCCTTATCGTGAATAAATTCTGCTGCCAATAGAGCGCCTGCAGCGAAACCTTTCCTGTTATGTGCAATATGTATGATTTCGATATCATCAACGTCTGAAGAATATTTAACCAGGTGAGTTCCCGCGGCAGGGTCAATTCTCTTACTGTTAATCGGGATTTCGTTACTTCCCTCTCCCGATTTATTCCCGTTTTCCTGTAGTACCCACTTATTTTTTGACGATGAATTTTCTATGATGCCCTTTGCCAGCGTAATTGCCGTGCCACTTGGTGCATCTTTTTTTTGTGTATGATGAGTTTCTTCAATTTCCACCGAATACTCCTTGTGCAAATCCATCAAGATTGCCAATTTCCTATTGACCTCGAAAAGTATATTTACTCCGATGCTGAAATTAGTTGTCGTTAAAAATGTGCCGTTCATTTTCTGACACTGTTCTTCAACTAAGCTCAATTTATCAAGCCATCCGGTAGTGCCACAAACTACCGGCACGCCGGAGCTGAAGCACAGCAATATATTTTCAATTGCGCTTTCGGGCATTGTGAACTCTATTGCCACGTCAGCCAATAGAAGATTTGTTTTTGTGAGATCCTCCAGGTTTTCATCGTTCACCCGCAGTACGATATTGTGTCCCTTTTGCACTGCGATTTCTTCAATAGCCTTTCCCATTTTTCCATAACCAACGAGAGCAATGTTCATCCGGATAAAATTGACGTTATCAAAAAGAGTTTGCGAATTTTCCGCTCTTCCTCAATGCTTATACTTTTCTTTAAAATTAAAAAGAAGTGAAATCCCTGCACTATTGGCAAGGTAATTAACTCCCGGTACTATTTTCATCGTGATGTTTGGGGATACATCGAATCCCCGCAAATGAGCATCCACTGTGGCATCCACCACATTGAGTCCCCAGAAAACTAAAAAGAACAGCACAGAATAATCGATATTCTGCCTGAAAGCATTTCTATAAGTTCGAATGGCTTCCGTTGACAGCGTCACGAATCTTGGATCCACATTCATGTCATTGGAAGGAATGGTATCGCTGCGCAAAACAACGGCTCTTCGCAGAGCCTTGTAAGTTTGAATATTGTAAAAAAAGACTCCTGCTGTTGTTCCGAGCGCTCCATATATAATTGGAATCTTCCAGTACCTTCTGTTGTATGCCTGGCCCCACCCGGGAATTATAGCTGATCGCAATGCGGCGAGTTTTGGGTTGTACTTTTTCACGGTGGCGGTGGTGTCAAGCGCAAGCAAACTCTTGCCGCTCGTGTCGGCAGCCGCCGGACTTGTACTTATTAAAATAGTGTCTTCATTTTGATGCTGCATATCTACCCGAACGCCGGGCGATTCAATAGTTGAATCCTTAGTTTGCTGAGCAAATGAAGTAGAAACATTGATGAGGAAAAGAAATAAAAACCATGAAAAGATTAAAAGGAATTTGAACATAGCTTAATCCACGGTAACGTGCATTTTATCCAGGATCGAATTTAATTCTTCAGTAGAATAAAAATCGAACACGATACTTCCGCTTCCTTTTTTGGTATGTGTCATTTTTACCCTCGTGCTGAAGTGGGAGGCTAAATTATCTTCTATTTTTTTTAAGTCGGGAGAGAGTGGTTGTTTTACCGAATTATTAACAGCATCTTTGGCCGGAGCGTAGATTTTTCTTACCAGCTCCTCGGTTTGCCTGACAGAAAGCTCATTGTTTTTAATTTCGCTGAAAATGAAAAGTTGTTTGTCCACTGCGTCTACGTTGATCAATGCCCTTGCATGTCCCATGCTGATAATTCCATTTCTTACTGCAGCCTGTATGTCAGGCGGAAGTTTTAAAAGTCTGATATAATTTGTTACAGTGCTTCGCTCCTTGCCCATCCTCTCGGCGAGCTTCTCCTGCGTATAATCAAGATCATCCAGCAGGTGTTTGTAACTAAGTGCGATTTCAATCGCATTGAGATCTTCGCGTTGCAAATTTTCCAGCAGCGCCAGTTCAAGGATCTTGGAATTGTTCGTTTCTTTCACGTACACCGGCACATCGCTCAGTCCTGCAATTTTGGCCGCACGATATCTACGTTCACCTGCGATGATCCGATATTTTCCGTTTGTAAGTTTGGTGACGGTGAGCGGTTGAATGATGTCATGAATTTTTACCGATGCCGCTAATTCGCTCAAAGCACTTTCGTCGAAGTCATGCCTTGGTTGTTCAGGATTTGCTTCGATCATGTTTAATGGGATCCTCGTATTTGGAGAAGAATATTTCTCGTTGGAATCCTTCAAACCTTTCGAAGTGGTATTGAGATCTGCGTCAATATTTTGTAATAAAGATCTTATTCCCTTACCCAGAGCATCTTTTTTTTTCGGTTGTGTCATAATCTAATAAATAATAATTGGCAAATTTTGCCTATGCATAAAGCCACTCCTAATTA
>JBBSPT010000129.1:0-7457 GCA_038258515.1 Chitinophagales bacterium
GAAACCAATAGCACGCTTACAAGAACAATCGCACCAAAGAACCCGATGATACCATACAAAACGGCGGGTTTATTTTTCACATCATAGGGTGGCTCTGGATTATCAAGCACTTTAATAAGCGGCGTGGCCTTTTGCAGTTTATATGCTGCATTCTGTTGATTGGCTACTGCCTGTGCATATTGCTGCCTGATCATCTGCTTATCGGCAAGAAGATTTTCTGTAGGCACCCTGTATTCAAGCTTGTTTGTATTGGTAAACAAAGTTTTTTGATCGATAGCAATCAGTTTCTGATCTTTTGAACTCATGACACTTCTAAGCGAATCCACCTTCCTTGTTGCGAACTGGAAATCACGATTGGCTTTTTCTCTCTTTAACTCAATATAGAAAAGCGAAATTTTGTTGATAAAGCCATAGCTAATAGTTCGTACCAGATCCGGGCTTCTTCCGGTATAATTCAATACCAGGGTATTGTTTTTATTGATCGTTGCATACAATCCTTCTTTTAACTGGACGCCTGCCCATGTAATCAATGCTTGTTCGGAAGCCGGCCTTTCCATTTTTTTCTCGAGCCAGGCTCTATGAGCATTTATGTCTTCAAAAAGCAATTCGGCAATTGTTTTATTCCCCTTTGATAAGTCCCGCATAGAAGCGACTTCCTCTCTTGTGGTCCTGCTTTGAGCGAGCTCTATAATATTTACTGAGGCATCATCCGTAAAGTTCTTCAGACTTTCAGTGCCGAGCAAAACGCTGAGCGCTGAGGATGCTGAACCATTATCATTGGAACTCGTCAATGGAAAAACAGATGATTTGGAAGTGTAAGTTACAGGGGTGTTCATTGCATACAAGACCAAAGCACCCATCGAAACAAATCCCGCAACGATGATAAAATATCGGAACTTTTTTAGCCTGTGAAAAATCGCTGCTGTCAATTCCTGGGTGTTCATAGCAGTAGTGTCATTTTAAGGTTGTTAGCAAAAAAGCAATTGCAATTGGGATGGAGGTTACGAAAACCTGGCCCAGAAAGTCCCCGACATTTTTTCCTTCAGCTCTCTGCGGAACAGTTACCGTACTGCCTTGTTTTACCTTCGGATAAAAATGAAGAAATCCAAAATTGCGTGTGCGCTCACTTCTTCCGTTTGAATGGGTTACATAAATTCTTTTTCTCCAGGGCCTTTCACCAAAACCCCCTGCTTTGTCGATGTAGTAAGAAAGATTAGAATGTTCGTCATCAAAATAAATCTTAAGCATTGGATTTTGCACGGCTCCTTTTATGGTAACTACGGGGTTGTTCGCAGGTATGTAAATAAGGTCGCCATCCTGGAGTACCATATCATATTTTGAGTTTTGTTCTTTCAACGCTTTTGCGAGGTCTATGCTGATCGCTTCGGAAGGATCAAATAAAATGCTGTCAATGATATTGCCTGAAGTATCTCTTATAAACCGGGTGTGATTTTTTCTGACCATGGGATTTTCCCTCATGATCGTGTCTTTCACCCTATACAAAACAGCGCCTTCGGGATAGGCGTCCCGCGTGATGCCACCCGCTCTTTTAATAAAAGAAGAAATGGTTTCATCGCTGCTGATTTTTGAATATGATCCCTGGTAATTCACCTCGCCTTCTATCTTCACATTTTGTTGTAAATTAAATGTTGGATTTTTTCTGATGAAGACCTGGTCGTAAGGTTTTAGCTTCACACTTTCTGTAATTGAATCAAGCTCCAGGTTCGTCCTGATAGAGTAGGTATTGATGACAGTCTTTGTCGGCTTCAGTCCTTTCTGAGCTGAATCAATATCGACAATGCTGGAAACTTCAATGCGCCCAAATTCCGCTGAAGGCTTCAGGCCGTTGGCAAAATAAATAAGATCTTTCAGCGTCATTCCGCCAAAACGCTGCACCTTTCCAGGTTTGCGAACTTCTCCTTCAATGGTAACATATTGCCTGTCGTTGAATTGATTCCGGTTAAAAACTTCTATTACATCATTTGCATCAATGGGTATGTTGTAGGAGCTATTTATATTCTTGTTTAAATCTTCGAGACTTACGTCAATTTTATCTGACCTCAGGTTAGTGGAATCGCCGGCTCCCTTATAAACATAGGCTCTTTCAAGATAAGAATTTGGAGTGATGCCTCCTGCCCTGTTTATAATGTCGAATAACCGGTCTCCCTTTCTGATCTCATATACATTTGGGTAGGCAACCTCTCCCTTTACGACCACTTTGTTGTTCAGGCCGGGATTGATTGGGTTTACCACAACCACATCTCCATCGAATAATTTCTCTTCCGCAGCTCCTTCGGGATTTTGCGCAATTGATTTAAGATTCACACTTTTGATTGTCTGCTTCTCGTTTTCGTTCCGGATGATTACACCTCCGGATGCATAGGCGTCAGCGGTAAATCCACCTGCAAATTTCAGCAAGTCATTCACCCCTTCTTCTTTTTTCATTTGGTAAAACATGGGCCTCCTGAACTGACCGGAGGCCAGGACTTTTTTCTCGAAAAACGGGACGATGACGAAGTCATTGTTTTCAAGATAGAGATGCTTCCCAAAGTCGCCAGTTGTCAGATATTTATATACATCAATAGAATCGATGATCTTGCCGCTCCGGGAAATAAGAATGTTTCGCAGGTTGCCAAATTCCGTAATACCTCCTGCCAAGGCAACGATGTTTAATGCATTGGTAAAGGCTGAAGCTACGATGGGACCGGGTTGCAGCACTTCGCCGGATGCCTGGATCACGATGGTTCGTGGCTGTCCGAGCGTAACAGAAACGCTGGTCGACGGCGGAATCACTTTCTCAAACCGTTTACGTATGATAGCCCTGGCATTTTGAAAGGTTAATCCCTGCACAGTTATCTTACCAAGGCCTGATGGAAAAATAGTTCCATCTCGGGCAACAACATAGCTCTGTTCAAAGTCTGCTCCACCCCAGAGGGAAACCACTATAGCATCGCCAACGCCAATCGGATAATCGAGCGGCGGAGTGGACAACTCGGAGAGTTCCAATATTTGCTTTTGCTGAAAAAGGTCACTGCCATAAACGGCCTCGGGAGAGAAGAAGCGTTTTTTGAAGTCATCTCTCTGCGTACTGTCTTTTACGATAATATTTTTATTTTTCGCATCAGAAAGACTCTTATGAATGTCGTCTCCGGCTTTTGTTTCCTGGTTATTGTCTCGCAATATGTGTTGAAGATCACTCGCTGATGAGCTTTTCAATGCATTGGGGTCAATGGGTAAATCTTCGGATACTACCTGGGCGAAAGCGCCGGATGCAGACATGAGGAATGCAAAAAATAAAAATAAGATGATCTCTTTGGGAGCAATCACTCTTTTAATACAACACATTTGTTAGGGTTAGTGTTATGATATTCCCTATAACGAACGAAATAGAATTTTATTTTAAAGGTTTTCTAAGACCATCATTGAATTCCAGCCATATTTCTTCCAAAATTGAAGCGGCAGGTTTTATATCATTTATGAGAGCACTTACCTGGCCGATCTCAAGTTCACCTTCGGCCAAATCTCCTTCAAACATTCCTTTCTTTGCACGACCTTTCCCCAGCAATTTCTGCAATGTTTCTTTGGATGCCGACTCGCTGTAAGCCTTTTGAATTTCACTGTAAAATTCATTTTTGAGAATACGCACCGGAGTCAGTTCTTTCAGGGTTAGCACGGTGTCACCTTCCCTGGCCTGCACCAAAGCATTCTTAAACTTATCATGGGATGATGCTTCTTCGGAAGCAACAAACCTGCTGCCCACCTGCACCCCCTCAGCGCCCAACACCATCGCAGCAAGCATTTGGCGGCCGCTGCCAATTCCACCTGCCGCAATCACCGGGATCTCCACGACTTCAACAACCAAGGGCACCAAAACCATTGTAGTAGTTTCCTCTCTTCCATTATGGCCGCCTGCTTCGAAGCCTTCTGCGATCACCGCATCACAACCAGCCTGCCACGCTTTGATGGCAAATTTGCTGCTGCTCACAACATGTATTACGGTAATCCCATGGTTTTTTAACTTTGCGGTATATTTCGAAGGGTCACCTGCCGAAGTAATAACCACGGGAACCTCATTCTCAATAATAATATTTAAGTGTTTTTCAATCTCTGGATACAACAGAGGCAGGTTAATGCCAAACGGCTTATCTGTTGCCGCCTTGCATTTTGTGAGATGCTCGCTAAGGATTGTGGGATACATACTTCCCGCACCAATCATTCCAAGGCCGCCTGCATTACTTACAGCGCTTGCCAGCTTCCAGCCGCTTGCCCAGACCATCCCCGCCTGGATGATAGGATACTTTACATGAAGAAGTTGAGTGACACGGTTGGAAAACATGATGAAGAATTTGCCAGGAAGCTTTCTAATACCCGAGATCTATCTCGGTATTATCGCCGATGTTCAGTGAGCGTGTCTCGCCTCGTATTTCTGTATCGCTGCCGATCAAAGAATCTTCGATTACCACGTGATATAATTTGGAAAAAGAGCCGATGATGCAATCCTTTACAATAGAATATTGCACAATTGTATTTTCACCCATTGCCACGTGCGGACCAATGATCGAATTTTTAATGTCGCATCCTTCTGCGATACTTACCGGGGGAATGAATATTGTATTTTCAAATTTATTTGACTCGGCAATAGTTCCACCGAACTTCTCAAGAAGAATTGAGTTAGATTCGAGGAGCGTCTCCTTTTTACCACAGTCGAACCAGTTCTCAACTCTAAAGGTTTGGAACTTATCCCCGCTCTCGATCATGCATTCAAGGGCATCGGTAAGATTGAATTCGTTATAGCTCTTGATGTTATTCGTGATGATCTTGTCAAGACATGCAAAAAGGTTGACCGAGTTTTTTATTTTGTAAAGTCCTACCAGGGCAAGATTGGATTTTGGGATGGAAGGTTTCTCCACTACCCTGCTTATAAAACTCTTTTCATCCAGCTCGGCCACACCAAAGTTTCTCGGATCATCCACCTTTTTCACTCCCAGCATTGAATAAGGCGAAGCCAACACTTCTGCGATATCATACTCACAGATAGTATCCCCGAGAGCAATAAACACTTCTTCTTCACCCACAATCTGCTTCGCAAGATCTACTGCATGACCGGTTCCCTTTCTTTCATTTTGATAAATAAAATGACAGGTAAGCTGTGGATATTTTTCCTTGATGTAGTCCTGTATTTTCTCGCCGAGATATCCAATGATAAAGATAAATTCATTGATTCCTGCTTCATGTAGCTGATCAACATTGATACTTAAAATCGTTTTTCCTGCCAGGGGGATTAATGCCTTTGGTTGGGTATATGTATGTGGTCTTAACTTGGTACCTGCACCCGCAACCGGAATTATTGCCTTCATTTATTCAATAGATTTAACAAAACGCTTGTCTCAAAGGGAGCGTGAATATAGGTAAAAATATAGCAACCACTTTGCTGTTAAAGGCTGTATGAGTTGAGTAAAAAAGCAAAGAGATGAGCCTCTGAAATTAAATTTTGCAGATTATTATACCTTTCAAAATTTTTCCATTTCAATGCAGCACTAAGATTGACTTTGCTCAAAATCATTATCGACTCTAAGGCAGGTTTATCGAACGCCGGCTATTAAACATCCGACATTACTCATATCTTTGCGGCAAAAATTTTATTTGATGCAAAAGGATACAATTGTTTTTGATATTATCAACAAAGAACTGAAAAGACAACGTGAAGGAATAGAGCTCATCGCTTCAGAAAATTTCACTTCGGCACAGGTAATGGAGGCCACGGGAACTGTGATGACAAATAAATACGCTGAAGGCTATCCCGGAAAAAGATATTATGGCGGATGTGAGTTCGTCGATGAAACAGAGCAACTCGCAATTGACCGCCTAAAACAAATTTTTGATTGTGAATATGCCAATGTGCAGCCGCATAGCGGGGCACAGGCCAATGCGGCGCTCATGCTCGCGATACTTCAGCCTGGTGACAAAGTATTAGGACTTGATCTTAGCATGGGTGGACACCTCACACATGGCTCTCCAGTCAATTTTTCCGGGAAACTTTATGAGGCACATTCTTATGGAGTAAAAAAAGAAACCGGGCTTGTGGATTATGAAATGCTCGAAGAAAAGGCAAGAAAAGAAAAACCAAAACTGATCATCGTCGGGGCATCTGCTTATAGCCGCGATTGGGATTACGAAAGGGTAAGAAAAGTGGCCGATGAAATTGGTGCGTTTTTATATGCCGATATCGCACATCCGGCTGGTCTTATTGCAAAGGGACTGTTGAACTCCCCCTTTGAGCATTGCCATTTTGTTACATCCACTACTCACAAAACATTACGCGGCCCACGCGGTGGATTGATCTTAATGAAAAAAGATTTTGAAAATCCGTTTGGAACCAAAGACAATAAGGGAAACCTGAGAATGATGAGTCATTTGCTGGATATGGGCGTATTTCCCGGCACACAGGGCGGACCGTTGGAACATGTCATTGCAGCAAAGGCCATCGCATTCGGTGAAGTGCTGACTGATGAATTTACCGAATATGCAAAACAAATACAAGTGAATGCACAAGCGATGGCTAAAGCATTTAATGCGAGAGGATACGACCTGATCAGCAACGGAACTGATAATCATTTGATGTTAATTGACCTGAGAAATAAAAATATCACGGGGAAGAAAGCGCAGGAAACATTGGACAAAGCCAGCATAACGCTAAATAAAAATTCGGTTCCATTTGATGACAAAAGCCCTTTTGTAACTTCGGGAATAAGAGTGGGTGTACCGGCGATTACAACAAGAGGTTTAAAGGAAAATGATATGGAAAAAGTTGTGGACCTTGTTGACCGGGTGTTGATGAATACTGAAGACGAAAGAATAATTGCAGCGGTAAAAAATGATGTGGCTCAATTAATGGAAGAATTTCCTTTATATCCGGGACTGTAGCCCGGCTGAAAGTCATAATTATATAGAATACCTTGCATTTATATGCGCCTTACAGAGACTGAAATATTAACGATCAAAAAGAACATTCTGCGATTTGATCCTGAAGCAAAGATTTATCTTTTTGGTTCACGAATAAATGACGAAGCCAAAGGAGGAGACATTGATATTCTTGTCATCTCGGAAAAGATCGGCTTTATAGAAAAAGTAAAAATAAAAATTGGCATCTTCAAAGAGATAGAAGAACAAAAACTTGATCTTGTTGTCAAAAAAGATTTCACCGATGTATTTGTTGAAATGATAGAACCAGAATTGAAATCCCTGTAAAAAGAACATTAGAATACTTAAAGAACTCAAAAAAATATTCAAGCCGGTTTAATTAAAAAAATTATCCAAAAAAAAATTTCATGATACAACGTGTACAAACAATCTGGATGATCTTAGCAGCCCTCGCCGTATTCCTGACATTCCAGTTTCCGTTTTACAGCGGTTCACTTGTTGAGGGCAATGCCTATGCTGCCTTAAAAGCGTCGGAC
>JBBSPT010000130.1:0-7426 GCA_038258515.1 Chitinophagales bacterium
CCATATTTACTTGTATACTTATTTGCTTCTCTTTAGTTAGTTGTACCCATCCGGAAGACAATTCTATAAATGTACCGGAAGCAGACTCTGTCAATCCAGTACCTGAAAAATCAGGACCTGAATTACACACCGTAGAAATCAATGCCATGAAATTTCAGCCGGAAGAAATAAATGTTAAGATTGGCGACACTATTGTGTGGACCAATCACGATATGGTTACGCATTGTGTTACTGAAGAAAAGACAAAGGCCTGGACTTCGGGTAATATTGTCTCCGGCGCATCATGGAAGATGGCGGTGAAATCGAACGCCGATTATTTCTGTGCAATTCACCAGGTAATGAATGGAAAAATAAAAGTAGAATAGCTATTTTCTTCCTCTTTCTAACCGGGAAAAAAATTTTTAGCCCAATAAACGACTTTTTTGTCGTTTATTGGGCTTGTTGTTTATATATTTGCGGAGTAAATAAAATGAATGTTTTCAAAAACATGTGAATACGGCATACGGGCGATGATTTTTATAGCTCAAAAATCGAATGCTGGAAATAGAACGGGAATAAAAGAAATAGCGAAAGCAATTGACGCACCTGAACATTTCATTGGAAAGATTTTACTTGGATTGAGCCGGGCAGGGATCGTCAAGTCTTTTAAAGGTCCAACCGGGGGATTTTTTCTCGACGATGATCTTAAACAATGCTCACTGGCTGATATTGTAAAGGCGATCGATGGAGACAAGATTTTTTTAGGGTGTGGATTGGGTCTTAAAAACTGCAATGAAAAAAAGCCATGCCCCATTCATTATGAATTTAAAAAAATTAGAGATGGTATTTATGATATGCTTCAAAATGCCAGAGTCTCTGAATTTAGCGCCAACCTTGAAAAACACCTTACTTTTTTAAACCGGAAATAATTTTTGTTAAAAACATAAACGAAATGTTGAACAGGACCTTTCCAAAATTATCCTTCCTAATTGCGCTGTTGTGCTCCCTGGGCGTACCTGTCCTGGCGCAGGGCGATACCGCAGCGGCGCAGGCCGGATCAGGCTTCGATGGAAGTATGGTTTTACTTTTTATTTTTTTGTCAATCGTTTTGGGGGCCGCAATATTTTTAAGAATTAAGACGTCAGAAATTCTTACCGGGGAAAAAAAGAAAAAATCCGAAAGTGATAAAGGTCGCTTCGAACAGTACATAAGCAATATGGACAGCTCACAGATACAGGAGTTTCTTGGCTATAAAAATCGCATTAAACAACGGAAACAAACCGGTGGAGGTTTTGGCTCCAAACTCCCCACTGTGTTAGCCTTTATTTTTGCTTGCTTATTCAGCGAGAGTTTGTTTGCACAGTCAGCAACAAAAAATGCCAGTTTGCTATTCGGTGAGGGAGGCGTGATAATAACGATCGCCTTAATTCTCACACCTATCCTTGCGGGCATTATTTTGATGATCGTCAAGGTAAGAAATGTGTTAAAACAACACAACAGAAAACAAAGCCTGGAGGAGGCAGAGAAACTGGCCGAATATCTTGCGACTGTGCCCGATGAGGAGGTGGAAGAGAAATTAAGAAAGAGGAAAGAAGCATTGGATTACCGCCTGAGCAATTCAGAGTTGTCAGGGGGCTTCGTTGCAGAAGATAACAAAGGTTTAATTAATATAAATACGAATAGCAGCTTGCCGGTAGTGGCAATAAAAAAGAAAGCGCTAAAACGGCCGAATATCAACCCAGAGCTTTCAAGGTTGGTTTTATGGTATATAGGAGCAGCCACTTTTTGGCTGGTTTTCGGAACCAGTATCGGTGAATATGTAGGAATCAAATTTGTAGCGCCGGATGTTGATCATATCAGTTGGCTCAGTTTTGGGCGGCTCAGGCCGGTACATACTAACGCAGTGTTTTGGGGCTGGGCTTCCCTGGGTATGTTGGCACTTGGATATTACATCGTACCAACCGTCAGCAATACTAAACTCTGGAGTATGAAACTGGCGTGGTACTCATTAATTCTCATAAATGCCTCCGTGGTAATAGGAACACTTTGTCTTATGGCGGGCATTAATAACAGTGGTGGTGAATACCGGGAATACATCTGGCCGGTGATGCTGCTATTTGGAATTGGACTTGTCCTCACTTTAATAAATTTTTTAAGAACCATTGCAAACCGAAAGACAAAGGAAATATATATATCGAACTGGTATATGGTTGCCGCTGTAATATTTGCGATCATCATTTCAATCGTTGCTTATGTTCCGCTTTGGGCAAATGGCCTTGGCAATACCATTGTACAGGGTTATTATATGCACCAGGGTGTGGGCATGTGGTTTATGCTCTTCACCTTAGGAATTGTTTATTACATGCTTCCGCAACAATTAAACAAACCCATTTATTCTTACAGCCTTGGAATCCTTGCATTCTGGACACAGATTCTTTTTTATACGCTTATTGGCACACACCATTTCGTATTTAGTTCAATTCCCTGGTGGCTGCAAACTGTGGCGATAGCAGGAAGTGTTGGAATGATCATTCCGGTTGTTGCCGGAACTACTAATTTCATCATGACATTTAAAGGAGCCTGGTATAAAGTGGCAAACAGTTATACGTTGCCCTTTTTCCTGGTAGGAATTGTGTTTTATTTTTCAGGCTCTTTACAGGGAACTGCGGAGGCATTTAGGTCTACAAATTTATATTGGCACTTCACTGATTTTACGGTAGCTCATTCCCACCTAACGATGTATGGTATTATTTGCTTTTTTCTTTGGGCGGGTATCTACGCGGTGATACCCCGAATTTCAGGGAAGGAGCCTCCGCAAATCACCGTGGGGGCTCATTTTTGGCTGGCGCTGATTGGCTTATTATTCTATACGGTTCCCCTGATGTATGGAAGTACAATGAAAGGCTGGATGTGGGTGCAGGGAAAACCTTTTATTGATGGAGTAGTTTTTATGGCTCCATACTGGCTGTGGCGTGCAGTGGGTGGAAGCCTGATGTTGATCTCCCATTTCTTTTTTGCTTATAATATTTATAGGATGCTTGCGGGGAAAAATATTCCGGATGTGAAAGATGCCGCGCTGGAAAAATTGAAAAACGAACAGGTTGATTTAACTCCAATTGAATAAAACGAAGGATTAAAAAATGGAACTATTCGATAATCATAAAAAATTATTTGGAACAGCAACGTTGTTCTTTTTAGCCTTGACTCTTTTGGTGGCAATTGTGCCGGCTCTTGACATCCAGAAAAATAATGCTGTACTTCCAGGAGCCGAACCCTTAAGTGCTGATGCCGCAAAAGGGAAGGCGTTGTATATAGCCAATGGTTGTATTGGCTGTCACACACAGCAGGTCCGCAATGTGGAGATGGATAAAATTTGGGGATCACGGCCAAGTATAGCCGCTGATTATGCAGGCATTCGACGGCAGGATTTTTGGCGTAACACAGCAACGCTGTTGGGATCAGAACGCACCGGGCCTGACCTGATAAATGTCGGCAACCGGCAGGGAAGCCAGGACTGGAATCTTGTTCACTTGTTTAATCCCAGGATCGTTGTTGCGCAATCAATAATGCCTGCTTACCCCTGGTTATTTAAGATAAAGAAATCCGCTGCAAAAGGTGATGTGGTTGTAAATGTCCCGGCAAAATTTTTAAAAGGTGATACCGGCAAAGTGGTGGCAACAAAGGAAGCGTTGCAGTTAGTAGCTTACCTGCTTTCTCTCAAGCAAACTAAATTGCCTGACGGAAAAGCTGCTCCTGATTTTTTATATAAAAAAGTAGCCTCAGCTCAGCAGGCTGGAGGAACTGAATCCACAGGACTTGACGGTGTGGCGTTGTATACGGCCAATTGTCAAAGTTGCCATCAGGAAAACGGAGAAGGTCTGCAAGGCGCATTTCCTTCTTTGAAAGGAAGTAAAATTGTAACCGATGAGAACCCGGAATTAATGGTTGACATTATTATGAACGGGTATAATGGAAGAGAAAAGGAGGGCTTTGGCCCTATGCCTGCGATCGGCACGATGAATAATTTAACGGCTGAAGAAATTTCGGCCATCATGAATCACGAAAGAACAAGTTGGGGCAATGCTGCCAAGGAAGTGACTTCTGAAGAGATCAAAAAAATAATGGACGCTGTAAAACTAAACTCAAAATAAAACTCAAAGAAAAACTATCAGCTATGAAAAATTACCACACGATCAGCGACGCAGTAAACAATCTCTTCCAGGAAGGTTATACAATTGATTATACAACCGAGGCAGGCGAGGTCTGTTGTGCGGACCATCTTAGTTTGATAAAACTTCCCGGAGACGATTTTGAAATTGATAAAATTTATCGCTTTCAACAACGCAAAAGTCTGAATGGTGAAACGGTCGTAATGGCGGTTTCTTCTCCGGGGCAAAAAGTCAAAGGTCTTATGGTGAATGTGTACGGCATGTATGAGAAGAAGCGATAACGAAGGAATGGAAACGTTTTCTTTTTATTAATATTTTAAAAAGCAGGAAATGAAAAGGTTCTTATTGTTGATGACATCGATGTTTACCTGCGTATTAGCCTTTGCCTGTCCAGCCTGCGAAAAGCAACAGCCAAAGTTATTAAAAGGCATTACGCATGGTGCGGGGCCTGATGGTAATTGGGATTACATAATCGTATCGGTGGTTGTTGTAATCGTTCTCTTCACACTTTATTTTTCTGTAAAGTGGATGATAAAGCCGGGGGAACAATCGCAAACGCATATTAAACGACTCATTTTAAACAACGAATAAATGTCAGGTAGAAGTTCCATATTTATTTTTTTAGATGATGAACCGGCGCCAATTGCTGAATTCGTTTCACCTGTGAATTTCGAACTGGACACCCGTAAAATGGTTGATGGAAAACATATTTTAAAAATTGTCAGTAAGGACCCGACAGGAAAAGAAGGTATTCGAATTATTCCGTTTGAGGTTCGGAACGGGCCGTCAATTGATATTGAAGGCATCAATGAGAACGCAGTCGTGGATGGCATCTTGCCACTTATGATCAATGCCTATGGAAAGGGAGATCAAAAAACTTTTTTGATTGAGGGAAGTGAAACACCGCAGAGTATTCCTTCCTGGGTCTGGATATTGATAATCGGCTTTGCCGGCTGGTTGCTCTATTACTTGATCACTTACATACCCATAAAAGAATAGGATGATGAATGAACCAAAAGAAATTCTTTCACTCGATGATATTAAAAACCTGGTCGATACTTTTTATGAAAAGGTGAGAGAAGATGAGTTAATCGGGCCAATATTCAATGAGAGAATTCAGGACCGGTGGCCGCAGCACCTGGCAAAAATGTACACTTTCTGGCAAACGGTTTTACTTGGCGAACATACTTATTTCGGAAGTCCGTTTCCGCCGCATGGCAATCTCCCGGTATCGCATCAGCATTTTGAAAATTGGATGCTGTTATTCACCCAAACAGTAGATGAGTTGTTTGCTGGAGAAAAAGCAATTGAAGCGAAATGGCGTGCTGGTAAAATGGCGGAAATGTTTGAAATGAAAATTGAATATTATAAAAGCAGACCCTTTAAAAGTTTAATATAACATCCGCATTATTTGTAAGTACGATAGCTATTTTTTTATGGGCAGGATTTCTTAGCGCTATCAGTTTTATGGAATCAATCTTATGATCTCTATTGTGCGTTGAACCTCAAAAAAATTTTGTTATGAATAAGAAACCGATCAGGCGAAATGAAAACATTTTGAAGCTTTCCAAGGAACATCATTTTAGTTTATTGTTTTGCTGGAAAATCAGACAAGGTTTGAAGATGAATATTGAACCCAATCGTATAACAGACTATGTTGAATATTTCAAGTCGGGTTTTCTTGATCCTCATTTTCGGGAAGAAGAAGATTTTCTCTTCGCATTGGTGGATGACAGTCGCGTGGATAAAGCCATTGACCAGCATAAACAAATAAATGGATTGATTGATGAGCTGGCTAAAAATACAAAAAATTATTCTTATGAAAAACTTGAAAAACTTGCTAACCTGGTAGATGATCATGTGCGATTTGAAGAACGTCAATTATTTCCTTTTATGGAAAAGACATTAACCAATGAACAACTTGACGAAGTCGGAAAGAATTTAGATGAGGACGAATCATTGCCGTTAAAGGATGAATATACAGACGAATTTTGGGTTAAACGATAATTAACTTTTTAAAAAAACCACAATGGAGATGAAACAAATTTTCGGAAACAATCACTATAAAGTAATGGAAGTAACACTTGAGAGTGGTGAATCAATGCCATTGCATGAGGCTACATCCGACGCTTTTATTGTGGTGAAGAAAGGGAGTGCGAAAATAATATTTTCCGATAGCGAAGTAGAGCTTCTCCAGGGATCAACTCAGCTAATTCCAGCAAATAAACAGCATCGCCTTGAGATAAAAGAGGCTTTCAACGCCTGTATCATATTTTCTCCGGAAGCGGAAATCAGATTCTTATAGGTAATGAATATCGTGATTGAAATCCGATAAATAAAAAAGCAAGTTCTTTCCAATAAATTTTCAATGGTCATACAAAAATGTGATATAAAATTTTCTATTATTAGCGATGGAGAAGAACACGTGGTTGAAACTTACAGGGGTGAGTACAGGAACCTGATGGTGCTGATAATGGATAAGATCTATGTTGAAGATTTTGGAGAATGCAAGGGGATGGGCAGGTGCGGAACTTGTATTGTGGAAGTGTTGGAAAGTGAGAACAATACACCAGAGATAGTAAGGAACGAAGAAGCAACTCTAAAGAAAACTGGCGTTGTGAATACTAACGCAAGGCTGTCTTGCCAGATTTTGGTGGATGATGATTTAAAAAATGCACTTATCCGGGTTTGCTAAACCCACTTTTTTTTAGGTTGGTTTGAAGACTTCTTTTGAAGAAAGTGGTATTAAAAAATAAAAGTATTTTGGATAACAGAAACTCAATTTCACATTTGCTTGGCAGCACTGACATTTATCTTATCGATCAGATAATGAAAGAGAGGTATGAACCAGGTGATAAAATACTTGATGCAGGATGCGGTGGTGGAAGAAATATGCATTGGTTCATTCAAAACAACTTTGAAATATATGGTATAGACTCGAGTGAGGCCGCCATTTTAAATCTTAAAAATCAGAATCCAGGTCTGACTTCGGAACAACTCCAGGTTTCTTTAATTGAGGATTTGCCCTTCCCTGATCATTTTTTCGATCATGTAATAAGCAGTGCTGTACTGCATTTTGCAGCAACCGTTGCTCACTTTAAAGAAATGATTGGAGAGATGCATCGCGTTTTGAAACCTGGTGGTACTTTATTCATCCGCATGACATCTGATATTGGTATTGAAGACAAAGTGAAATTATTATCTAATGGAAATTTCCAAATACCGGATGGCTCTATGCGGTTTTTGTTAACCAAAATTTTAATAGCAGAGATTGTCCG
>JBBSPT010000131.1:0-7402 GCA_038258515.1 Chitinophagales bacterium
CCTGCGTCGGGTCGTAATAGCTTACATTACCCACTTTTTCATTCATCCCATAAACCGTTACCATCGCGTAAGCCATTTTTGTAATCTGCTGAAGGTCGTTACTTGCACCTGTGGATATTTTTCCGAAAAATATCGTTTCGGCTGCGCGGCCTCCAAGCGTCATACAAATCTGGTCCGTTAGCTGGTCAGTATTGTACAGGTATTGTTCTTTCGGAGTGTACTGTGCATACCCCAGCGCAGCGGTTCCCCTCGGAACTATTGTCACTTTCAGCAAAGGGTAAGCATGCTCAAGAAACCATCCACAAATGGCGTGGCCGGCTTCATGATAGGCGATAATTTCTTTTTCTTCAGGCAAAATAATCTTATTCTTCTTTTCCAGCCCGCCGATCACCCTGTCAATGGCATCCTGGAAGTCAGACATGTCAACTGCCTCTTTATTTTTACGGGCTGCTATCAGCGCAGCTTCGTTACACACGTTTGCAATATCTGCTCCGGCAAAACCGGGAGTTTGCTCGGCCAGTTTATGAACATCCAGTGTTTGAGAAATTTTGATCGGGAGAAGATGCACTTTAAAGATTGCCTCACGACCGACGAGATCAGGGCGGTCAATCGTTATTTGCCTGTCAAATCTTCCCGGGCGCAGCAATGCATTATCCAACACATCCGGCCGATTGGTTGCTGCAAGAATGATAATACCGATGTCAGTTGAGAATCCGTCCATTTCCACGAGCAACTGGTTGAGGGTGTTCTCCCTTTCATCGTTGCTCATCATCATATTTTTACCACGGGCTCTTCCTATAGCATCAATCTCATCAATAAAGATTATACAAGGCGCTTTCTCGCGAGCCTGCTTAAAAAGATCCCGCACGCGACTTGCTCCAACGCCCACAAACATTTCCACAAAATCACTTCCGCTAAGGCTGAAGAAAGGAACCTGCGCCTCTCCTGCCATGGCCTTCGCCAGTAATGTTTTACCGGTTCCGGGAGGACCAATAAGTAAAGCTCCTTTTGGTATTTTGCCACCGAGAGCGGTGTATTTTTTTGGTGTTTTTAAAAAGTCCACGATCTCCATCACTTCTACCTTGGCTTCATCGAGACCGGCAACATCTCCGAAATTGATGTTAACTCTCGCGCCTTTATCAAATAGTGTCGCCTTTGATTTTCCAATATTAAAGATCCCCCCGGGACCACCGCCTCCGCCACCTGCGCCAACTTTTCGCATCATCATAATGAATAGCAATCCGATAAGCAGGATCGGCAAAAGAGTACTCACTATTTGTCCGAATAATTCTCCTTCATCGCCCGGCCTATCAGCCACACGGTTTACTTCCGGGTTGTCTTTATAAAACTGCATCATTTCGGCAGCAAACGTTTCGTCTTTTACAATGGGAAAGTAAGCCTGTGGCTGCGGTAACTTTTTGACAGCATCATAATCCTGTCCGAAAACTCCGCCGAAAAAGGACTTGTCATCATTCAATGCTTCTGACTTGATGAAAACCCTGACGATCTTTTTATTCCCAACGGTTTTGATTTGATCAACTTCGCCCTTTTTAAGCATGGCGTAGAAATCAGTGTTGCTCATTTCAACACCGCTGCTTGAGTTGCCACGGTACAAATTGTAAGCGATAATAGCGGCAAAAATAATTCCATAGACCCAATAAATACTGAGTCTCGGACGTTTCTTCGGATCTTCCTCAGACCCCGGTACTCCATTGGAGTTCCGTCTTCTCTGTAAAGGGTTCTTTTTCTTTTCTTCAGTTGCCATAGATGCTTGCCTAAGCAATATTTAAAGTCCATGATCAAAACAAGATTCGATCATGCAGTTTTGCCTTTCGGTATATGTAAAATAATGATTTATGAAGGTCCACGCAGTTAATGTTCCGTTATAGAACCATCGCTCCACATTTCTTCCAGCTTATAAAATTTTCTTGGTTCCGGCAACATTACATGAACTACCACATTTATATAGTCGATCAGTATCCATTGCTCGCCCTGGCGACCTTCATGGCGATAGGGAAGTTCCTGGCAATCCTTCTTTACTTTTTCCTCAATCGCATCGGCAATAGCTTTTAATTGTGTATTGTTCGACGCCTCACAAATAATAAAAAAATCGGAAACAGCTTCAGGGATTTTCTTAAGATCAATACTTACAATTTTTTCACCTTTTTTATCCTGAATTGCCTTAATTATTGTTTTAAAGAGTTTACTATTTCTTGTTAACCTGGGAATACCCGGCTTTCGCCTGCGGGCCAATAGGGCTAAATTATCCAAATGAAATTGTTTTAACTACTTCTATCATTTTTGTATAGAAAAAAATAAATTTTAAACCTTTAGATTGCGGTCTTTTCAGGCCTTTTTACAATCATTTTATCAAAAATACTAATTCTTTATCAATACAATTTTTATGACAGACGACCTTAAAAATTTTATAGTTGTAGAGAAAGTCGATAGTACCAACAACTATGCCATGGCAATGGTTCAAAAGGCGATCATAAAAGATGGAGATGCTATATTTGCGCTGCAACAAACCAGCGGGAAAGGCCGCCGGGGGAAAAGCTGGAGCAGTGCAGCAGGAGAAAACATCCTTCTCACTGTAGTTCGGCAAATGCAGTGGATGACTGTGTATGACCAATTCAGACTAAGTGTGGCGGTTTCGTTAGCCTGTTACGATTTTGCAAAAACCTATGTGCCTGACAATTTGAAAATCAAATGGCCAAACGACATTTACATCAATGACAGGAAGGCAGGAGGAATCCTCATTGAAAATGTGATTGCAGGACAATTATGGCTGTGGTCGGCAATAGGAGTAGGTTTGAATATTAACCAGCTAAATTTCGATTCGCTTTCATCATCTGCTACATCCCTCAGATCAATTACCGGTAATATCTACGATGTAATGGATCTTGCCCGCGAATTGCACGAAAAAATATCAGATCGAATAAATAAACTACGAACACAAAACTTCGACGAATTACTTGATGAATACAATCAAAATCTCTACGGAGCGTCTAAAAAGGTGACACTAAAAAAAGGTCCGGCAGTTTTTGCGACCACCGTCAAAGGTGTTAACGCTTCCGGAGAATTGATCACGACAGATACGATGGAGCGGACTTTTTTATTGGATGAAGTCGAATGGTTGATGTAAAGATTTTACACTACGATGTTTACCATTTTATTTTTTATAAAAATGATCTTCTTCACCGGTTTATCCGCTACCCATTTTTTCACCACTTCATTCGCTAATACAATTTTCTCCACCACCTCCTGCAGCTCATCCAACGAAATAATAATTGTTGTTCGCAGTTTTCCATTTATCGAGACAGGATATTCTTTCTCAGATTCAGTCAGGTATTTCAGCTCTGCATGGGGATAAACTGCATCCACAATGAATTCTTCGTTGCCTAACTCGTGGTAAAGTTCTTCAGAGATGTGCGGCGCATAGGGCGCCAACAAAATTAGCAAGGGTTCGAGTATTTCTTTCTTACGGCATTTAAGATCTGTCAAGTCATTTACACACACCATGAATGCGCTCACAGCCGTATTGAATGAAAACCGTTCGGTGTCTTCTCCGATTTTTTTTATTGCCTTGTGCAAAATCTTTAATTCTTCCCGAGTGGGATTCTCTTTTGTCCAAATCCTGCTTTTAGTTTCATCAAAAAACAACCTCCAGAATTTTTTAAGAAACCGGTGAACTCCTTCAATCCCTTTTGTATCCCATGGCTTGCTTTGTTCTATGGGACCAAGAAACATTTCATACATGCGAAAAGTGTCTGCACCATAATGTCGGATGATTTCATCAGGATTGTCAACATTGAATTTCGATTTTGACATCTTTTCAGATTCCTCTTTAAGAAGAATAAACTCGTCGCCTCCCTGATTTTGCCATTGAATTTCTAATTCGTTCGAATCTCCTGCGCTTTCGGTTGAATATTTTGAAAACTCAGACTTCGCCAGCCGGGCGGAAGTGTCAACATAGTTATGACCATGTTTAAACCTCTTAAAAACCGGTTCAACTTCATCTTCATTGTATGAAATTATTTTTTCATCACTGACCTGGAAGAAATAGGATTTCCCGGTAATCATTCCCTGGTTTACCAATCTCTTAAACGGTTCATCAAAACCAATATAACCGAGATCGTACAGCAGCTTTGTCCACATGCGGCTGTATAATAAGTGACCAACCGCATGTTCGGTGCCACCGACATAGACGTCCACCTGGTTCCAGTAATCAGTGAATTTTCTATCAGCGAATTCTTCATTGTTGTGAGGGTCCATGTAACGCAAAAAATACCAGGAAGAACCTGCATACCCCGGCATCGTGTTGGTTTCCCGCTTCAGAGATACATCGACCAACGATTGATCGTCTTTTTCAATTCCCAGAGGATCAGGAATCAAATGCCAAACCGGTAACTGCAATTTCACTTCGCGGGAATTGACATTGACCCATTCGGGAATATTGGCAAGCGGTCCCTGGCCTTCAGGACCTGGTTTATAATTTTCCACGAAAGGCAATTCTACCGGCAATTCGGACGGAGCCAAGGCATACGCTACCCCATTTCGATAAACAATGGGAAACGGTTCACCCCAATATCGTTGCCTGCTAAAACCAGCATCCCGCATTTTATAATTCACCTTTCTCTTTCCGATTCTCTCTTCTTCGATTTTCCCGAGCGCAACACCGATCGCATCCTGCATTTTCAATCCATTCAAAAAGCCGGAATTGAAAAGAATAGCCTCCTTTGTCGGATTGGCTTCTTCACCATTATAATATTCACCGATGATGTTTGTAATTGGAATTCCGAAATGTTTTGCGAAAAGGTAATCGCGTTGATCTCCGCAAGGTACGGCCATAATAGCCCCGGTACCATATCCTGCCAAAACATACTCGGCAATCCAGACCGGAATTTCTCTTCCATCAAATGGATTAACTGCATAAGCGCCGGTGAAGCATCCGGTAATCTGTTTCACTTCCGCCATCCGCTCCCGTTCGCTCCTGCTTTTCACATAAGAAAGATATTCTCCAATTGAAGCTTTTTGAGAATCTGAAACGATCTCCGCTACCAACTCATGCTCGGGCGCTATTACCATAAAATCGACTCCAAAGATTGTATCCGGGCGGGTAGTATAAACTTTTAGAGTCTTATCACACTCCCTGATTTTGAAATCGATCTCGGCCCCTTCGCTGCGGCCAATCCAATTGCGCTGCATCTCCTTCATCGCTTCACTAAACTCTACTTTTTCCAGACCGGTAAGCAATCGTTCTGCATAATCAGTGATGCGCATGTACCACTGCAACATTTTCTTTTTCTCTACCGGGTGACCTCCACGTTCACTTACGCCATTTACGACCTCATCGTTGGCAAGCACAGTGCCCAACGCTTCGCACCAGTTTACTTCTCCGAAGGCTGAGTAGGCGAGACGATATTCCATCAGGACTTCAAGCTTTTCATCATCCGAAAAAGCTTTCCAACCGGCTGCCGAAAAGGTTTTTGGTATTTGCCGCTGACCATTATCAGGTATATTTCCTGTTTGTTCAAATATTTCAACCAGGTCTGCTATAGGCCTGGCTTTATTTTCATTTCTGTCAAACCAACTATTAAATATTTGAAGAAAAATCCATTGAGTCCATTTATAATATTGAGGATCGCTTGTTCTCACTTCCCGGCTCCAGTCAAATGAGAAACCGATGTTTCCAAGCTGTTGTCTGAATGTTTCAATATTTTTCGCCGTTGTAGTTGCAGGATGCTGTCCGGTTTCCAAAGCATATTGTTCTGCCGGTAGCCCGAAGCTATCGTAACCCATTGGGTGAAGAACATTAAATCCTTTCAATCTTTTATAGCGCGAAAAAATATCACTTGCAATGTAGCCAAGAGGATGCCCGACATGCAAGCCTGCGCCACTGGGATAGGGAAACATGTCTAATACATAAAATTTCGGTTTTGCTTCGGCGCCAATGGCAGGGTTTGGAACATGGTAAACTCCCGCTGCATCCCAGTTCTTTTGCCATTTTTTTTCAATCTCTTTAAAATTATACTCCATAAGCTTTTGAAATTTTTCTCAACACCATCCGGTAAAGTAACGGAGGATTTTGTAGGGAAAAAAAATATGATAATTCGATGTCCCTGGATTTTGTGAAAGAATTGTTATTCATACCAGATCTGCGGCTACAATAGCTTTCTCATGATACTTTAGCAATACTCTCAAAGTGCGCAAAATAATAAAGCTGTTTAAAATGAATTAGTTTTGCGATTCCACTTTTAGCTGATTTTCTACAAAATTTACTTATTTCTATGGCTCAATTTGGCAAGGCATCAACCAAACGCGGCAAACCTTCTTATGTGTATGCAATTATCGGCGTTTCACTCGTGTTGTTTTTATTCGGAATTGTCGGATGGATCTTTTTAAATATTCAAAAGACAGGTGATTATTTTAAAGAAAACATCCAATTGCATGCTTACATATATCGCACGGCTAATAAAAATCAAATCGATAGCGTCAAAAATTTCATCAAAGGATTGCCCTATGCGGTCAACGTAGAATATACAACCCGCGAAATGGCCCTGGAAAAATACAACGAGGACAATGACACCCTTTGGAAAAAGCTTGCTATTGACAATCCATTGCCGGAGAGTATTGATTTTTATGTGAAAGCAGATTACATGGAAAAGGACAGTCTTGCCTCTCTTGAAAGACAATTGCTGTCAAATTATCCGACGGCTGTATCAGAATTCCAGACGCCGAAAGAGACCGTGGCCAGTGTGAGCCAATTTGTAAAAACCACCACCCTGGTTCTGCTCGGCATCGCAATCATTCTTTCTATACTTGTGATTGTTTCGATTGATAATACGATCAGGCTGGCGATGTACAGCAACCGTTTCCTGATAAAAACAATGCAAATGGTTGGGGCTACCCGCTGGTTTATAGCGAAACCTCTTGACGGAAGAGCAGTTATCAACGGCTTGATAGCCTCAGGGATTGCGATTGCGTTGATGATTGGCTTCATCGCAGTTTCGGAAAAATTCGTTCCCTACCTGGGTGTGCTCCACGATTCCAGGAACATGGTTTTCCTTTTTGCATGCATCATTATTCTCGGCATATTTATTACACTTTTCAGTACCCACCGTTCCGTATTAAAATATTTGAAAATGAAGCTCGATGAACTGTACTAACCTTTCGTTTTTCATTTTAATTGTTATCATTGCAAACTCAAAATAAACTGATGAATCCACAACCAGCGAAAAGAACTGTCACTGCAAGAAAAACGACGCCCGACAAAGTGATCGTAACAACGGACAACGTTCTGTTTTCAAAGGAGAATTATAAATGGATGCTGATCGGCCTGGTGGTGATGGCATTTGGATTTATATTAATGGCGGGTGGTAAAAGCGCCGATCCTTCCATA
>JBBSPT010000132.1:0-7380 GCA_038258515.1 Chitinophagales bacterium
CATCCTCATCCGTAAACTTCAGTTTTCCTTTCGCGTGAACAGCCATATAATTCCATGTTGAGGCTACATTTTTTTTCTCATACCATGAAGCACTTATATGACAGTGTGGCCCGGTGAACACGACAAGGACATTTTTATTTTTTTCAAATGCGCTGTGATGATCGCTGTTCTTTGCCATGTGTCCATTCAACATAATCTGTTCTCCGTTGGTCTGAATTTCCAAAGGGATCTGCGTAGCAACCGGATAAGCTTCATCTATGCCAATAACCATGGCGAACGAATTTTCTCTCATGAAATCTAATAAAATCTTTGTATCATTCTCGATGAAATAGTGACGTTTGTGCATTGTCTGCTTACCTTCCTTTTTTATTCCCGAAGTTATGATCTAACCACCAAATAAAACGACTGGTTATGATGGACTGATTATATTTTTGATAATCAGTCCAAACCTGTACACATCTTCATATGTGTTATAAAGCGGTGTGGGCGCAAGCCGGATTACATTGGGTTCCCGCCAGTCAACGATTATGCTATTCTTTTTGAGAGAATCAAATACTTCCTTTCCCTTCTCCAACATCAGCATCGAAATTTGACAACCATGCTCATTTTCTCCCCGCGGTGTAATCACGTCTAGAATTTTTTGCGAAGACGATTCATTTATATCGTCAAGAATAAATAACAGGTAGGAACTCAACTGTTTCATCTTCGCAAAAACATTTTCCATTCCGGCCTCTTCAAACATGTCTAATGAAGCGTTGAGTGCGGCCATGTTCAGCACCGGAGAATTACTCACCATCCACCCCTCAGCTGTAGGAATCGGATCAAATTCCTTTTCCATAGCAAAGCGGGTTTCTTTATTGTTTCCCCACCATCCGGCAAGTCGTGGTAAGGATTTATCTGCAACATGCCGGTTGTGAATGAATGCTCCTGCTATTGCTCCGGGACCGGCATTTAAATATTTATAGGAACACCAGCATGCGAAATCAACATTCCAATCGTGCAAATGCAATTCAACATTGCCTACAGCATGCGCCAGGTCAAAACCACAAAAGGCTCCCGCATCATGCACTGCTTCAGTAATACTTTCCATGTCGAAAACCTGGCCGGTATAATAATTTACACCGCCAACCAGCACCAATGCAAGTTCTTTTTTGTGCTCATTTATTTTTGCAATAATATCTTCATTTCTTATGCAATGTCCTCCATCCCTTGGTTTCACTTCAATGATCGCTTCGGCCGGATCTAAATGTGTAAGCAACACATGGGAGTTCAATGCATACTGATCAGAAGGAAATGCTTTTGCTTCACAAATAATTTTAAATCGTTCTTTCGTTGGCCTGTAAAAAGTTGTGAGCAAAAGGTGCAGGTTGATAGTAAGTTGATTCATCACGACAATCTCTTCTTCCATGGCACCAACTATCGGAATAAGTTTCTTAGAAAATTTTTCGTGGGATTTTATCCAGGGATTTCTTGCATGCAAATGGCCTTCGACTCCATAGTTCGCCCAATCTTCGAGATCGTCCAAAATGTATTCCTGCACTGTTTTAGGCTGCAGCCCCAGGGAGTTGCCGGAAAAATAAATACTTTCCTTCCCATGCATGAGTGGGATATAGAATTTTTCCCTGAAACGATGCAGGCTGTCTTCGCTATCGAGGTGTTGAGCAAAGGCTAACGTGTTTTCAAATCTGTTCACTTTGATTGTTTTGTTTTTCAAAAGAGTTTCACATTCCCAAAATCGCAGTCTCCCTAAAATTTTCTATTTGTAAAACCGGACATAAAGGTAACGAATGAGAAAAATCCATGCCGCTCGAAACAATGCTGCGGAAACGATTGAGCTTTCATGTGAATCAATTAATTTTCCAAAATGGGCTTTTACTTCACCGTTGGTTCGGATGGTTACGCAGAGTATAAAGACAGGGGCAGTAAATTCCTCGGCTATTGTTATCCTGTGAAAAGCCCGGAAGATTTCAAAACAAGAATGCAGTTTTTGAAGAAGGAGCATCCTAAAGCTGTGCATCATAGTTTTGCATACCGAATTGGATATGATGAAAATAATTTCAGGACTAGTGACGATGGTGAGCCGGCTGGTACTGCAGGCAAACCGATACTCGGACAGATAGATTCCAAAAATCTCACAGATACATTAATTGTTGTCGTGCGCTATTTTGGCGGTACACTTCTAGGCATTCCTGGTTTGATAAATGCGTATAAAACTTCAGCCTCTCTCGTGCTGCAATGCACGCCAATCGTACAAAAGCCTATTGAAGAAAACTTCGTATTGGAGTTTGATTATACGTCTGTGAATGAGGTGATGCTAATCCTGAAACGATATAATTGCACGATTCAGAAGAATGAGATCCAGTTATTTTGTAAAATAGAAACTGGTATTCCAGTAAATAAAAAAGATGAAATATTAAGTGCTTTGGGTAACCTTCCAAACATCGCAATTGGTTTGGTGAAAAAGTGATGTAAAAATTACGCAACTATCAAATTTTAAAACGATCACTTACGACGAGATCTTTGCTTCCGGGTGAATACTTATAAAATCCCTCACCGCTTTTCACACCGAGGTACCCGGCTGCAATCATATTTACCAGCAATGGGCAAGGTGCGTACTTCGGATTCCCAAATCCCTCCTGCAACACTTTCAGTATCGAGTGACAAACATCGAGGCCGATAAAATCGGCAAGTTGCAGAGGTCCCATCGGATGGGCCATACCGAGTTTCATTACTGTGTCTATTTCCTCAACACCTGCTACCCCTTCATATAAACTATAAATTGCTTCATTAATCATCGGCATCAAAATCCTGTTGGCGATGAAGCCAGGATAATCCTTCACCTCGCAGGGTACTTTGCCGAGCCGGGTAGCGAGTCCGATGATTTGTTTTGTGACTTCTGATGATGTCGCATAGCCGGTAATGACTTCTACGAGTTTCATGATTGGGACCGGATTCATAAAATGCATCCCGATGACCTGTGAAGGACGGGTGGTAACCGAAGCAATTTTTGTAATGGAGATTGAAGAAGTGTTGGAAGCAAGAATACAATTCTTCGGTGCCGACTCATCTATTTCTTTGAAAGTCGAAAACTTCAACCCGGCATTTTCTGAAACAGCTTCTATTACGAGGTCCGCATCCTTTACTCCGGAAGGTATGGATGAAAAGGTTTTGATATTTTTCAACGAAGCAGATTTTTCTTCATTGCTGATAATGCCTTTGGCGATCTGCCTTTCTAAGTTCTTCTCAATAACACTTATTGCGTTGTCCAGTTGAGCCTGGGATACATCAACCAGCCGGACTTCAAAACCATGCTGCGCAAACAAATGTGCGATACCAAGTCCCATCGTTCCAGCGCCGATGACTGCCACTTTCTGAATCATTAAAAACGATTTTAAAATGTTATAAAAATGTTGTTATTCGCAAATTAACAGACTTTCTCAATTTAGTATTTAAACTTGTTGCCTGAGTTTTTATCTACAAAAAAACAGTAAACAAATTGATCACTTTTTTTAACTACAGAAAACGAAAGATTGAAAATTTGAGAACTGGTTTTTCTAAAATTTTAGGCAAACTGATCGTCTAAAATACCCGGATTAAAAAATTATTTTAAAATCAATCCCCACTCATTATGAAAAAAATATTCTGCATCATTCTCACCCTCGCTTCATTGAATACCTTCTCGCAAGGAAAATTTAAACCAAACGTTTCCCATGAAAACTTTTTCAGATGGGGAGGAAAGGCCGGCGTAAACATCAACAAGATCGACGGACAATCTTATAAGGCAGGTTTCAACTACAACTTTTTGCTTGGTGGTTTCATGCAGTTTAATGTGTCCAAGCGTTTTGGTCTTCAACCGGAAATTAATTTCGTTCAATCTTCGGCAGCATTTTCGGATGATGCCTCTGATGTTTACGATGATATTTTCAGAGATGCTTCACAAAGAAAGGCAAAGCTTGATTACGTGAAAGTGCCTCTACTGTTGAATGTTAACATCGGATCCAGCAAAAGAGTAAAACTTCAACTTGGACCGCAATTCGGCGGATTGCTAAATCAAAAAGTTGATAGTCTTCGCAACGGAGGAAATATTTTTAAGAAATCTGATCTCTCTGCCGTTGGCGGTCTTTGGATACAGTTGCCTTTTGTTAATATTGGTGGCCGGTATGAAATTGGCCTAAATAATATTAATGACATCGACAACCAACAGCGATGGAGGAGCCAGGCATACACCATATTCGCAGGTTTCACATTTTAGTTTTCCCGGTCAGTTTTATATAAAGCCTCGCTGATTAGCGGGGCTTTTTGTACATTCAATATCACAATCGACCTCTATGCTTGATGCGCCAATTGAAAATTTATTCCTGATTGATATTGAAACAGTATCAGGGGTACAAAATTTTGAACTGTTGCCGGAAGAATGGAAAGAGCTTTGGACAGAAAAAGTTTTCAAAAGTCTTCCGCCGGATACAACTGCCGAAAAATATTATCCCTTGAGAGCGGCTATCCTCGCCGAATTTGCGAAAGTGGTGTGCATCAGTATCGGATATTTTAGAAAAGAAAATGGCAGTCACCAACTAAGGATCAAATCTTTTTGTTCCGACAATGAAAGCGACGTACTTGGAAAATTTTCTGATTCTCTGAAACAATTGTATTCAAAAAATACCCGTTGGATTTTCACGGGACACAATATCAAAGAATTTGACATTCCATTTCTTTGCAGAAGAATGCTCGTAAACAATATCGCCATTCCAAAATACCTGGATTTCCAAAGATTAAAACCATGGGAAACGCCTGTGTTAGACACACTGCACCTTTGGCGCTTTGGAGACTATAAACATTATACTTCATTGAAACTTTTGTGCGCCGTATTGGGAGTACCGTCTCCAAAAGATGATATTGATGGCAGTAAGGTTGGAGAAGTTTTTTGGACAGAAAAGAACCTCGTCCGTATATCAAAATATTGCGAAAAAGATGTGGCTACAGTTGCCAATGTGATTTTGAGGTTTAAAAATTTACCTCTCCTTAAAGACGATCAAATAATTTTTTGCTGATTGCAAGCGTTCTATAGAACTTCTATTTGGTTCGTTAATACATTTAATACTTCCAGTCCTTTGATTTCTTCAAGTCTATCATTGCCGGAAAGAAATGAAAGTGAATAATCCCGGTCTCTGCTTTCTCTAAACTTGCTTTCTTTAAACCCTTTCTGTACAGCAAGTCCTTTTACTTTTTCATTTAGTAAATCCTTTCTAATAAAAAAGGCATTATTGCCTGCAAGAGTACAACCCACAAGAGCATAGCCTTTGGCTGAAGCTACTTCATTGAGAGCGCTCAACGAGGCACCGAAAAACAAATTGCTGTAATGGGCTTTTGTCCTGACAAAATCTTTTCTATAGGGAACTGTTATGGCCCTTGTAGATCCGAATACGCTGTTGTACTCTACAATTATGATAGACGGATTTAACTTTGATAAATCTAAATTCTTTAAAATAAAATAATCGTTCCCATCAATATCGATAGACAACAATCCAATATTTGAAAAACCACTTTCAGACAATAATTGATTTACGTTTTCCGTGTCCAGGAAGGCTGATTTATGTTTAAGGGTGTATTTCCAATACCACCTTCTACGCCTGAGTCTGTTAATGGATTTAAATGATGCATCCATTATGAAACCTGACCAGTTATTATTCATCATTAAAAACCGCGTATTACTCTCGTCATAATTCTCAACACCAAATTCGATAAACGTATTATTTTGAATGTCGATATTTTTGATAAGATATTGAATAATTCCATCATCTCCCCACTGGCTAAATATTTTGAATTCATAATCATTGATGTTCGTTGAATTCATCAGCCATTGTTGCTTTGACAACATCGAACCGACAGCCAATAGCGTTGTATTTGCCTTATTGCCCGTTATTGATGCAATTGAATCTGTAAAGAAATTTTTAATCCCTTCAAATTTCTTTTTTACCATAGGTTCTAAGTTTCTCCGTGTTTGAAAATTATACGCGTAGCCGTGTTTGAAAAAATCTTGCCTATCTCACTTGGGTTTCTGATTCCACGTAGGAACTCACAGGCTCACAGGTACAAATTAAATTCCTGTCTCCATAAGTGTTGTTTACCCGGCTCACGCTTGCCCAGAATTTATTTTGTCTTAAATATTCCAGAGGAAAAGCAGCGGCGCTTCTCGAATACGAATGATTCCATTCATCGGCTGCTACTACTGCTAAAGTATGGGGTGAATTTTTTAATACATTATCTTTTTTATCCGATTCGTTGTTTTCGATCGCTTTAATTTCAAAATAAATATTTATCAATGCGTCACAAAATCGATCCAGCTCACCTTTATTCTCACTCTCTGTAGGCTCTATCATTATAGTTCCTGCCACAGGAAAACTCAACGTAGGAGCATGAAATCCATAGTCCATCAGTCTTTTTGCCACATCTTCTGCTTCAATGCCTGCCGAAATTTTAAACGGCCTGAGGTCTACAATAAATTCGTGGGCGCAAGTGCCGCCTTTGCCAGTATAAAGTATACTGTAATACTTTTTCAGCCGCGCCTTCATGTAGTTCGCATTTAGTATTGCGTATTCCGTTGCACTACGCAAACCTCCCTGTCCGAGAAGTTTGATGTATGCATAACTTATGATAAGAATACTTGCCGACCCATAAGTTGCCGAACTCACAGAACCCGCTTCCGCACTCTTACCAGGCAAGAAAGGAGTAAGTTTTTCATTCACGCAAATCGGTCCTACACCAGGGCCGCCGCCGCCGTGTGGAATGGCAAAAGTTTTATGAAGATTCAGGTGGCAGACATCGGCGCCAATGTGACCTGGCGATGTGAGCCCCACCTGGGCATTCATGTTTGCACCATCCATGTAAACAAGTCCTCCCTTTTCATGGATGGTCGCACATATTTCCTTTATGTCTTCCTCAAATACTCCATGCGTGGAAGGATAAGTCACCATTAACCCGGCAAGACTTTCTTTGTATTTTTCGGCCTGCAATTTTAAATCCTGCAAATCTATATTTCCTTCTGCATCACATTTTGTTACCACCACTTTAAACCCGGCCATCACTGCGGAGGCCGGATTGGTACCGTGTGCGGAAATTGGAATTAAAATTACATCCCGAAATTGTTCGTCCCTGCTTTGATGATATCCACGAATCGCGAGCAAGCCGGCAAACTCACCCTGGGCTCCACTATTTGGCTGAAGACTACACGCTTTGAAACCTGTGATTACCGCGAGCAATTTCTCCAAATCGTTAATAATAAATTTGTACCCTTTGGTTTGATCTGATGGAGCAAACGGATGGATCCTGCTGAAATGCGCCCAACTTACCGGTATCAATTCAACAGCCGCGTTGAGTTTCATC
>JBBSPT010000133.1:0-7364 GCA_038258515.1 Chitinophagales bacterium
ATGTTATCGAGGTGTCCCCTGAATTTCAACCATGGACCAGCCATAGAGATATGGTCAGTGGTACATTTTCCTTTAGCTTTGATCAGCAATTTCAATCCGCAAAGATCAGTGCCTTCCCACGCCGGAAAGGGCTCAAGTATTTCCAGCCTGTTCGATTCGGGCGAAACAACTACTTCTATGCTACTGCCATCTTCTGCAGGAGCCTGGTAGCCTGCATCTCCCACTGCAAAACCCTTGATAGGCATCTCAATTCCTTTCGGTTCTTCCAGTTTTATTTTTTCTCCTTTATCATTGGTTAAATAATCAGTCAATGGATTAAATGTAAGTGAGCCTGCAATCGCCAGCGCCGTGGTGAGTTCCGGCGAGGCAACGAATGCATGTGTGTTCGGGTTTCCATCGTTTCTCTTCGCAAAATTCCTGTTGTAAGAAGTCACGATGGAATTTTTTCTGTTGGGGTCATTGGAATGACGGGCCCATTGCCCGATGCAAGGGCCGCATGCGTTTGCCAATACAAGGCCTCCCATTTTTTCAAATATTCCGAGATAGCCATCCCGCTCTACCGTAAACCTTACCTGCTCAGAACCCGGTGTGATCGTGAATTCTGACTTCGCCCTTAAGCCGTGGTTGGTTGCCTGTTCTGCAATGGAGGATGCCCTTGTAATATCTTCATAGGACGAATTTGTGCAGGATCCTATCAGTCCGACTTCGAGCTCCTCAGGCCAGCCATGGGATTTGACTGCTTCAGCAAATTTTGAGATTGGCCATGCGAGGTCGGGGGTGAATGGTCCGTTGATGTGCGGTTCCAATTCTGATAAATTTATCTCGATGACTTCATCAAAATATTTTTCCGGATCCTTGTACACTTCTTTGTCGCCGGTTAAATGTTTTGAAAGTGAATCTGCTTTTTTGGCCACAGCTTCACGCCCGGTTCCCCTAAGGTAATCAGCCATCTTATCGTCATATCCGAAAATAGATGTCGTCGCACCGATTTCAGCGCCCATGTTACAAATCGTTCCTTTACCTGTGCAGGAAAGCGATGTTGCTCCTTCGCCAAAATATTCAAGGATCGCACCGGTACCTCCTTTTACAGTAAGAATACCGGCCACTTTCAAAATGATATCTTTTGATGCAGTCCAGCCACTTAATTTGCCCGTGAGCTTCACACCGATGAGCTTCGGAAATTTCAATTCCCAGGGAAGGCCGGCCATCACATCACATGCATCCGCGCCACCAACACCTATAGCAATCATCCCCAACCCGCCGGCGTTGACGGTGTGAGAATCCGTACCGATCATCATCCCGCCCGGAAATGCGTAATTTTCCAATACTACCTGGTGAATTATTCCTGCTCCTGGTTTCCAAAATCCAATACCATATTTGTTCGAAACTGATGAGAGGAAATCATAAACTTCACGATTTTCTGATTTTGCCCTTACCAAATCAGGACCGGCTCCTACTTCTGCCTGGATGAGGTGGTCACAATGAACGGTGGAGGGAACGGCAACTTTGGTTCTCCCTGACTGCATAAATTGTAACAAGGCCATTTGGGCAGTAGCATCTTGCATGGCAACACGGTCGGGTGCGAAATCAACATAGCTTTTTCCCCTTTCATAAGCCAGGTCTGCTTTCCCTTGCCACAGATGAGTATATAAAATTTTTTCAATGAGTGTGAGAGGACGATTTACCGCTTTGCGGGCCGCCTCTATTTTTTCTGCATATCCATCGTAAAATTTGTCAATCATTTCCAGGTCAAATGCCATACAACTAAATTTTTTGAGTTAAAGGAGAACTTGATGAAAGAAAAATTACGTGCATCAGTTCGAAAGAGTTTTATGCCTGCAAAATTACTGAAAATCATTTCAGCAAAAATTACCATGAAACCGGTTGATATTAAAATGCCGCTGCTGGGAATATGGAAATCTTAAATTCAATGTGCTAAAACCAAAAATTGTGAGAAATTTTTTAGACGATTTTTTATTGTTTTCAACTGAACCCGAAAAATACTGGCCGCCCTGCAACGCTTCATTTGTATATTCTTTTCCTCATTCGAACGATTAATTTGCTTAATGTCCAACTGAACCGTACTGTTCCATGGCGGGTTAGTATCATTGTTTCGGAAATTCATCTTTATGTTGATCGCTGAATCACTGCAACATCACTGTTCTAAAAAACTTGTACAATTATTGATAACAGTTCTTGTTCATCATGACAAAAGGCGTTCAACTTATGAAAAAGAAAATAACAATTAAGCGAATTTGGGAAGTTCTAAAAAACTGTTTCAAAGGATTTTCAGAAAATAAGATTCCAAAACTTAGTGCATCTCTTGCGTACTACACGGTTTTCTCCATTGGCCCCCTGCTAATGGTGGTCATATTCCTGAGTAGTTTCTTTTTTGGAAGAGAAGCTCTTGAAGGAACTATTTATGGCCAAACCAGGAATTTTGTCGGAGAGGATGCAGCAATGCAGATACAGCAAATCTTAAAAAATGCCACCATAAGTGGCCAAAGTACCTTCGCTGCCGTTATTGGTATCGTAACACTCGTAATTGGCGCAACGACAATGTTTGCTGAGATACAGGATTCAATCAACATGATTTGGGGTTTGAAAAGAAAGCCAACTGCGGGCTGGTGGGTCTTGATAAAGACGAGACTGCTTTCCTTCGGAGTCATTGGTAGTTTAGGATTTCTGTTGCTGGTATCGCTTTCTGTGAGTGCACTTCTCGAAACATTAAGCGGCAGGCTTTCTTCCTATTTTCCTCACATAACTATTACTCTTTTTTATATTATCAACATTATTATTTCTCTTGCTGTAGTTGCTACACTTTTTGGTGTTATTTTCAAGGTGCTTCCGGATGCGAAAATAAAATGGAAGGATGTACTTGCAGGATCAATCACTACGGCGATTCTCTTTTTATTAGGGAAATTTGCAATTACTTTCTACATCAGCAAAGCGAACATTGGAAGCACGTATGGTTCGGCCGGCTCATTAGTGGTGTTATTAGTCTGGATATACTATTCCTCGTTTATTTTATACTTCGGCGCTGAGTTCACCAAAGCATGGGCGGTTAAATTTGGACATGAGATTGATCCCAATGAATATACAGTTTTCGCCAAAAAAATAGAAGTGCAAGAGGAAAATAAAAGTATTCAGCAAGTAGAAAAAGAAAAAGAAAGGGATAGAGCAAAAGAGACTAACAAATAGATGCCTGGAGAGAAGAATTTTCGTTTGGAAAGAAAATCTCATTCTTTAGAGATATCTCAATGGATTGCGGCGGGAATTTGCAATGTAATTTTTTACATTCATCCAAAAGGCAAAAAATAAATAAATAATGACCGGAGAACCAAATGTCATAAATGACATGTAAATAAAATATCTCCTTATAATGGAAGTAGCAATTCCCATTTTTTCACCAATTGCCGTACAGACACCAAATACCTGCCATTCGATGAAGTGTTTTAATTTATACACAGTCTTTGTTTTACCAGATCAAAACTAATGAAGTTTTACAATATTGTCTAAGGGCGTTGTTAGTTTTGGTGAAGTGAACACAGGTTCATATCTGGTTTAGATGTCATAATTATCGCACTATTCCACGGCCATGAACCTGCTATTCATTATCTTACGAAAGTTTTGGGCATATTTTTGTATTACGTTGAAAAAAATAATAGTTATGAATTTCAAAAATTTATTTAAAATAAAACTTTTCCTCACGGTGCTCGCCGGAATAATGCTAATGAGCAGTTGCGTTGCAAAACGATATTTAACCCAATCGCAATTGCAAACTGCAGCGCTGCGGGACGACAGCACCGGTATGGCTAACAGCATTTCTTCGCTGGAATCAAATATCGCTAATCTTAAAAGCGAGATATCAGCGTTGAGCGATAAGGTCACAGACCTCAGCAATCAAAATTCGAAACTTCAGAATCAAAATTCGCAACTCGGCCAGCAAACTGCTTCTCAACAAAGCCAGCTAAGCCAGAGTAAGGAAACCTTGGAACAGCAGCGCCAGAGGTTACAGCAGTTACAGGATCTTCTCGCCCAACAAAAAAGGGCTTCGGATGAACTGAAGAATAAAATGACTGAAGCATTGAAAGGATTTAATTCCAGCGATCTTTCTGTGTATCAAAAAAATGGAAAAGTGTATGTGCGACTTTCAGAAAATTTATTATTTCCGTCGGGAAGCGCTGTTGTAAACCCGAAAGGAGTTGATGCACTTTCGAAACTCGCCGCGGTTTTGAATTTGAATGCAGATGTGAATGTGAATATCGAAGGGCATACGGACAGTATCCCTATCAGGACGAGATTTAAAGACAACTGGGATCTGAGTACTGCCAGGGCTAATTCCATCGTTCGTGTTCTCGTAGATAAATATAATGTTGATCCTACAAGAGTGGTCGCATCCGGCCATAGTTATTACGATCCGATCGATACAAATAGCACAACACAGGGTCGAGCTCAAAACAGGAGAACAGAAATAATTCTCTCTCCTAAATTAGATGAAATGTATAAATTGCTTGGTCAGCAATAACTTTATTTCATACATGGAATTTATGTGATTCTGATTTTTTTAAAGAAATCAAAGCCGTGTATTTAAAAAAAAAATTCAAATGAAAATAATTTTCGTATTCGCTTGCTTAGTTGCCTCCACGGCACTTTCTGCTCAGACTTCGCAAAGCATTTTTAATGGTAAGAACCTGGATGGATGGACAATTCATGGTACTGAAAAATGGTATGTCGACAATGGTGAACTTATTTGCGAGAGTGGCCCAGATAAAGAATATGGTTACCTCTCCACTGACAAGGAGTACAAAAATTTTGTGCTTACTTTAAAATTCAAGCAGGAAGCGAATGGGAATAGCGGCGTATTCATCCGGTCCAGTATAGACGGTACGAAAATCAGTGGCTGGCAAATAGAAGTTGCTCCAAAAGGTGAATTCACTGGTGGTATTTATGAATCCTATGGAAGGGGTTGGTTGATAAAGCCGAAACCGGAAGATGAAAATATTTTGAAAGAGGGGGAGTGGAACTCAATGAAAATTAAAGTGCAGGGTGACGAAATAACTACCTGGCTCAACGGTCACCAAATGGTACATTTAAAAGATGCAAAAATTGGTGAGGGGAAAGGTTTCATTGCTCTGCAGATTCATGCCGGGGGAGGAATAAAAGTGCGCTGGAAGGATTTAAAAATCCAGGAACTTTGACGAGGATTCTTATCTAATAAATTTTGATGAAAAGACGAACAAGGTTTACTCCCTAGTTCGTTTTTTTTTATCAAATTTATGGGGAATTGTTGCCGCCTTGATTATCATCTCCCTGGTCAGTTGGCATCCGGTTGCTAAGTTTCGAATCATCGATATTACCCTTTGCATCTCTTATCGGCAAAGGCACGGGCTCTTGTCCTTCCGGAGTTTTCTGAGAAAAAACCTTTTGGATATGCACCCACTTTCCGTCGATCCATCGAAGTCCTTCATAGTCACCATCCGGAATGTAAGTATATTTTTTACCGGATTCCCCGGTTTCTGAAATCAAATGCTCATAAACAATGATATCCAGTTCAGGATCGTAAGTGAGCCTCGGACTGGCATCCTTCTTGAATTCCATAATGTAACGTGCCATGGATCTCTTGATGACACTGTTATCCTGGAAGCTGAAATTCGGTCCGCCAAAAATAGGTTCACCATCTTTGAAAGTTAATATCTCTATGACTTTTTTGTTGCTGCTCAGGTTGTTTTCGTCGTAACCGAGAAGTGTATAATAATTTTTTCCAAAAGCCTTTTTTTCAATCAACTTATAATACACTGCACCCATCCATCCGAAGTTGTTGGCAACCGTGTCTTGCTTATCAAACGTAACCGGCGCTTTATCAATTAAGGGAAACAATTTCAGAGATCCGTCGAGTGTTTTCATCTGGATCGCACCATGTTGCCGTGTGACGGACTCATTGACCACCATTTGCCAGGTAAAAATTCTAAAGGAACTATCGCCGGGAGTGAGCTTTGAAATTGTTGTAAGAGAGTCAAAAGGATAAGAGAATGAATTTTTGACCTTGAGTGCCCTCACAAACATTTTAGTAAATTGGCTGTCTGCCGAAAACCGGTCTGAGGCCGTTCTTCCCTGTACAATCTGCAATGCAAAATTTTTGAGTGAATCTTCTTTTTTCTGAATTTCCTTTTGATTGGCAGCATCTAATTTTTGCGCATGTAGACAGGTTGAAAAAAACATAAAAACGATTAGTAAAAAACGTATTTTTTTCATCAAAAATGTTTGCGCAAATAAAACAGTATTTGGTGATAGTTATTGTTAAGCCGATTATTTTTAACGAAGCTATATAGCCCTGGCAACACTTAACAGGTCAGGAAATGCCAGGTCAATGTCCTCGTGGTTTACATCGACATCCTTTCTCGTGGTCGTCAAAAATAGGTTTAAAGCGACCCCAAGATTTCTTCCAAATTTCATGTCGCTGAGTGTGTTGCCTATCATTATGCTTTTCGAAAAGTCAACTTCAGAAAAATCTTTTTGTGCCTGCAAGCCCATGCCGGGATTGGGTTTTCGGTTAGGGCTTTCCATCTCGGAACAATAGTAGATTTTATCGACCCTGCCACCCTCGAGCAAAATTTCATTCAACATATTATTATGAATTTTTACGAGGTCTTCTTCCCGGGTAAGTCCTTTTGCAACGCCGCGCTGATTGGTGATGATGAAGATTTTTACAAATTTTTCATTGAAGATTTTCAGTGCTTCTTTCACTCCGTCATAGAACCTGAATTCCTTCCAACTGTTTATATAGTCCATATGCTTTTCTTCATTGATCACTCCGTCACGATCGAGAAATAACGTCCACGATTTATCTATATCTTTTAACTGAGGCAATGGTCAGATTTTAATTATGAAAGCTAAGCAAGTTTTATTTCAACTCTCTTCCGGCCCGTTCGTAATCTTCCGGAATTCCAATATCGATGAAGTATTTGTCTTGTATGACGCCGTATAGTTTCAGAGTGCTATCGGAAGAAAAAGTTGTATTATTTTCAAGATAATCTTTTTCAAAAGAAAATTTTTCGGGAAGATTTTCTTCTATGAAGTGTAAAGTATTCAAAGCGTAAACTCCACCATTGATCAATCCCGATTCGTAAAATTTTTTCTCATGAAACGATCGAACAGAATCATCGTCATTCAATGTGACAACACCATAACGATCGAAATTTTGCATGGGCTTTAAACAAAGAGTACAATTGCTATTCCGCCTCATATGCAGTTCGTAAAGTGAAGCGACATCTACTTTAATAAGTGTGTCACCATTGCAAACGAGCAAGTTTTTTTCACTTACATGCTTACACGCCAGTTTTACTGCACCACCGGTTCACAAT
>JBBSPT010000134.1:0-7359 GCA_038258515.1 Chitinophagales bacterium
AAAGTTGATAGTGAAGTTCCCTCCACAGCCGATGGAATCATTTCCGAAATTCTTTTTGAAGAAAATGATGTGGTACCTGTCGGTGAAACAATAGCCCGGATAAAAACTGAAGGAAACGGAACTGAAAATGCCGCTCCTTCTAAGACGCAGGAGCAAATCTCTTCTTATCAAAATGAGCTTTATGAAGAAGCAAGCCTGATTGAGGAAGTGCCATATCAACCTTCGGAAAAGAAGTCCTCCGCTTCAGGGAACACCGGCGTGAGATTCTATTCTCCGCTCGTGTTGAACATTGCCTCGGGCGAAGGAATTTCATTAAGTGAATTAGAGAACATTGAAGGCACGGGGCAGGACGGAAGAGTGAGTAAGAAAGACCTTATGCGATACCTGGAGAACCGGAAAAATAATCCGGTAAATGAGGCGGCAAAAAGGGAAGACAGAGAAGAGGCAGTACAACATTTTCCTCAGCATCTGGCTAAGGAGGAAAAGCAGGAGTACAGTACGCCTGCGATGTTTACCGGAAACGTGGAGATCATTGAGATGGACCGTATGCGAAAAATGATCGCTAAGCATATGGTCGATAGCAAGAATATAAGCGCTCACGTAACGAGCTTTTCTGAATGCGATGTAACCAATCTGGTACTGTGGCGTGAGCGCATCAAGAAAGATTTTGAAAAACAAGAAGGTGAAAAGATAACTTTCACTCCACTGTTCATTGAAGCTATAGTGAAGTGTATAAAAAAATATCCTTTAATAAACAGCAGTCTCGATGGAGACCGGATCATTATAAAAAAGGATATTAATATCGGGATGGCTACGGCGCTTTCAAATGGAAACTTGATTGTGCCCGTGATTAAAAATGCTGAACAGTTAAATCTCACTGGGCTTACAAGACAGGTGAATGGACTTGCTGATGCCGCACGCAATAACAAGCTTAAACCTGATGATACTGCCGGCGGCACATTCACTATCACCAACGTCGGTACCTTTGGCAGCATCATGGGAACTCCTATTATCAATCAGCCACAAGTAGCTATCATGGCTGTAGGAGCAATTAAGAAACGCCCGATGGTTATCGAATCTGCACAGGGCGATAGTATTGCTATCAGGCACATGATGTATCTCTCTATGAGCTATGACCATCGTATTATCGACGGGGCGTTGGGTTCTACTTTCCTGAATGCTGTGGCAAAAGAATTGGAGAATTTCGATGTGAAGAGAAGTGTTTGAGAAATGAGCTTATGCTATAGCACCCATCGCTTCTGAATAGAACGCGCTTACATTTCTTTCGCCCAATGATCCCTTTCGTCAGGGCTAAACTTCCAGGGAGCAAAATTGTTTTCAATATTTCCAAACATTGCATTCCATTCGGCAGGCGCTTTGCTCTCTTCCATGATGAGTGATCTGCGGAGCTCAAAAATAATTTCAAGAGGATTTATACTTACAGGACATTCTTCTACACATGCATTGCACGAAGTGCAGGCCCACAACGCTTCTGTCGTAATGTAGTCGTGAAGAAGGGCTTTCCCATCGTCTACAAATTTTTTATTCTTGTTGATGTTTTTTCCTACTTCTTCAAGTCGGTCTCTCGTGTCCATCATTATCTTTCTCGGATTCAAAACTTTGCCTGTAATGTTTGCCGGACATGCGGCGGTACATCTACCGCACTCTGTGCAGGTGTATGCGTCAAGGAGACTTTTCCAGCTAAGGTCAAAAACATCTCTTGCTCCAAACCTGGACGTCTCACCTGCTGCGTCTGTTGGAGCAAGTTCCGGCTTCATCATATACAGCACTTCCTTTTCAACAACAGGCATATTTTTCATTTCACCTTTTGGCCGCAGATATTTATAATAGGTATTTGGGAATGCTAATAAAATATGAAAATGTTTGCTGTAGGGCAGATAATTCAGGAATGCGAAAATCCCCGCGATGTGAAGCCACCAGCAAGTACGTTCAATCGTAATGAGAGTTGAGGATGGAAGTGATTGCATCATCGGTCCGAAAATCCCGGAGATGAAAAAGTTGCCAAAGTCAGGATAGTGTTCATTTCCCTGCAACTGAAGCGCCCGGTCGGTGGCGTTCATTGTCAGGAACAAAGACATCAATATTATTTCAATCACCAGGATGAGGTTGGCATCAGTCTTTGGCCAGCCCAGCAAATCCTTTTTCATGAATCGTTTTATCTTTAAAATGTTGCGCCGGGCGAGGAATACTATACAGGCAATCAACACAGTGATGGCAAGGATTTCGAAAAAGTCTATAGTGAAAGTGTAAAAGCCGCCTAATGTTCCAGCAAACATGCGATGGGTGCCGAAGATTCCATCGAGTACTATTTCCAGCACTTCAATGTTGATAATGATAAACCCGGCATAGATAAAAAAATGCATGATGCCAACGAACGGATACCGGAACATTTTTTTTTGACCCAATGCAAGAAGCAGTAGATTTTTCCATCGCTCCCCAGGATTATCTGACAGATCTTCATCTCGGCCAAGATTTATATTCCGGTATATCTCCCCGGCTTTTATAGAAAAAATATAAATTGCCGCTGCTGCAAGAATTACAAAAAGAATTTGCTGGATGTGCGGCATATGACGATTGTTATCGCTAAGTTAGTCGTTTTGCATTGTTTAATTGTTCAAACGTGATGGAGTAATTATATTCATAAAAAATATCAATATGCCAAGGAACAATCAGATCTTATCAGGAGAAACAGCCTCGAAAAAAATGCAGCGGATGGCGTATGAAATCCTGGAGCACAACATCGAAGAGAAAGAGTTGATTATTGCAGGAATAAAGGAAAGTGGTTTGATCATAGCCAACAAAATCCAGGGTTTTTTGAAGGAAATATTCAAGGGTGAGATAAAGGTGATCGGAATAAGCCTTGACAAGAAGAATCCCAAATCAATTTCGATCCCCAAGGAAATTGATTTCAATAATAAAGTAATCATCATCACTGACGATGTTGCAAACACGGGTAGAACGTTATTGTATGCATTGAAACCTTTTCTTGAGTTTTATCCAAAAAAAATTCAAACATTGGTTTTGGTAGAACGAAGCCACAAAGAATTTCCTGTTCTTTCCAATTATGTAGGTCTGTCAATCTCTACCGGTCTTGCTGAGAAAATTATTGTTGAAACGCAAGATGGTGAAATCCTTGGGGCCAATCTTGAAGGAAAAAATCTACATAATACAATTTCTGATTAATAGAAAACTACTTAGACCGTTCAGCATTAAAAAACGAGCCAATGCCCTTCCAGTTTGCCTCTCGAAAATTCCAGGGCCGGTGCAGGAAATTTAATTGTGCTCAGCAGGAAGAACAAAACCTTCAATCCTTTTTTATTGGTTTGGATCTTTGTAAAGTCAATGTCAGGTGAAATATACCATTGCCTGTATCGGTTGATGTCCGGCCTGTCGAATATGATAGCGCCTGTTGTTCTGTCCGCTGCCACATTACTTCTTGCCCCAAACATTCCCTGTGCTCCGTATCCAACAGCTAAGGATAACCATACAGGTAAATTGCTTTTCGGAAAAAAAGATTGAATATTTCCGCTAAGCCAATAAGTCTGAGCATTGTAATCTTTTAAAAACCGCTCAATTTCAGTTTTTCCGAAAATGGTATTGGCCCTATTGTCGAGATCGGGCTCTCCATATTTTTGTTTGTGAAATGAAAATTTTAATTTCAGTTTTTGTTCATCCCATTTTAACTCCTGCGCCACAAAAAGTGCGGATCCCATAAGGTTTGCGACATAATCGGTAATGCTGAAACCATATTCAGAAGAGAAGCCATCCAGTGTTTCGATTACTGTCTCGTAGGCCACTCCGCTCAAGCCGCCAATCCAGATTCGCTTTTCCCGGGACAAACCTGCCCATCTCCATAATTCCATGCTTGCCCTGCTTCCGTTGTATGCGCTAAAAATGTGGCCCGCTTTATCAACCTGCAGCCATTCTGCATAGTCATTAAAAAAATGAAAACCTGATTTTGGATACTTCGAATACCAGGCTGCATTGAGTCCCACAAGCATTCCGCCAAACCCAGCGACATTTGCCAGTACAACCAGCTTAACTCTTTTTTTGTTGTAGGGATAAATAATATTTCGAACCGAAGTATCTTTAACCATCTTCGATTTGCTGAAAAAAATATCAGGCTTATAAGTATATTGAGCAAACGCAGGCGAATTAATTTTGCAAAGGCAAATGCAGAATATGAGAAAGTTTCTTTTCTTAGCAGCAGCCAATGTAAGCATTCAACAAAAATACTGGAATGATTATTACTGTTCAATTGTATCAAACTAAAAAATAACTAAAGAATATGGAAGCGAAAACTGAAAACAAGATCAATGAATGGTTGTCAGGAGATTTTGACCAAACAGTAAAAAATGAAATAGAGGATCTGAAGAAAAGCGATCCGGATCAGTTGGAAGACGCTTTCTACAAAGATCTGGAATTTGGAACGGGAGGACTTCGCGGCGTGATGGGCGTTGGCACGAACCGGATGAATAAATACACTGTAGGAATGGCTACGCAGGGTTATGCGAATTACCTTAAGCAATGTTTCAATAAAGTATCAGTTGCTATTGCGCATGACAGCAGGAATAACAGTCGGGAATTCGCAGAGATTGCTGCAAATATCTTTGCGGCGAATGATATAAAAGTTTATTTATTTGAGTCGCTGAGACCTACACCGGAGTTGAGTTTTGCAATTCGAAACTTTCATTGCCAGGGTGGGGTAGTGCTTACCGCATCTCACAATCCAAAAGAGTATAACGGATATAAAGCATACTGGGATGATGGTGCCCAAATGGTGCCTCCACATGACGAGAATGTGATTAAAGAAGTGGAGAAAATAAAAAGTGTTGATGACGTAAAATGGGATGGAAAGGGAAGTAACATCACGATCATCGGAAAAGATGTTGACGACAAGTACATTGAAATGGTGAAAAGCCTGAGTGTGAATCCGGATATCTGTAAGCAGCAACATGATCTTAAAATCGTATACACGCCAATCCATGGAACGGGTATCACACTTGTTCCGCAGGCTCTCGCTGCCTATGGATTTGACAATGTTCATATTGTTGAAGAGCAGTCAAAACCTGATGGTAACTTTCCCACCGTTGGTTACCCAAACCCCGAAGAGAAAGAAACGATGAGGATGGCAATAGATAAAGCGCGGGAAATTGATGCCGACATCTTACTTGGCACTGATCCTGATGCCGATCGCGTTGGTGCAGGAGTTAAGAACATGGATTCAGAGTGGATTTTATTGAACGGAAATCAAACTGCCTTGCTTGTATTCAACTACATCATCGAAGCGAGAAAACATAACGGGGTGGCCAGGCCGAACGATATGGTAATCAAGACCATCGTCACTACTGACCTGATCGATGCCATCGCCAAAGAAGCTGAAATTACTTGTTACAACGTTCTGACCGGATTTAAGTGGATCGCAGAAATGATCAGGAAAAAAGAAGACAAAGAAAACTATGTAGTGGGTGGGGAAGAAAGTTTTGGATTGATGATAGGTGACCAGGTTCGGGACAAGGATGCGATAAGCGCAGTGGCGATTATTTGTGAAATGGCAGCTGTAGAAAAAAGCAAAGGCAAATCGCTGTTTGCAAAACTCATAGAACTTTACGTTCAGTTCGGTTTTTATAAGGAGGATTTGATTTCCATCACTAAGAAGGGAAAGCATGGACAAAAAGAAATTGCAGAAATGATGGAAGGTTTTAGAGACAATCCTCCCAGGGAAATTGCGGGCAGCGCTGTTGTTGAGTTATACGATTACGAAAAGCAGGAAAAGAAGAATTTGAAAACCAACGAAACAGAAAAAATAACGCTGCCTCAAAGCAATGTTCTTCAATTCATCACAGAAGATGGCAGTAAGATTTCTGCCAGGCCAAGCGGAACAGAGCCAAAAATAAAATTCTATTTTGGAGTAAAAATGCCTCTTGGAAGTGCAGAAGAATTTGAGGAAGTAGATAAAAAAGCTGCGCAAAAAATACAGGATATCATTTCTTCGATGAAACTCAGATAGAGCAAACGACATCCCCCCTTATTCAATTGCAAATGTCTTTAAAAGAAAAAATTGCTCTCTGCCAAAAACTTTTATTTCCAACAAATTGATTTTGAATGACTTGTCTTCACTGATATTTTTGGCAGGATTTTTGACTTTTATGCAAGGAATTCAAAACTGTGGGAACATATTAAATTCAATAACTAGGCAGACCCCCGTTTTACATTCATTGAAAAACCTAAATGTAGTAGAGCAACGTCTTTGACGTTGCTCTTTTGTTTTAAAAAAATCCTTCTGGAAATGCTTTCCTCGCGATTAGTTGGTCTGTCCATCCCGTAACCTCACGTTCTTTTTTCCGCTATTCTTTTTCTCCCATTCCAACACTTCTTTTGGCTTGGTGTCTTTTGGAGTTTCCTTGGCTGTTTCAGTATTTTTTGGAGCATTAAGCAGTCTCCCACGATCGTATTCCTCGGTTTTGATAATCCTTCCGGTGGAAGGATCGTAATAATTCCAATATCCGTTCTTGACACTGTATTGCTCTGATCTTACTATTTTGAAACTAATAATTTCGTTGCTGCCGGTTCCATAAACCGGAATGGTATCGTAGGGCGCATTGGGATTGTAGCCACGCCAGTTTTCCTCGCGAACTAAATCGCCAAGCCTGTCAAAATATTGAGACGTACCATCTTTACCACCAAACCTGTAGGTCTCAATAGAGAGGAGATCACTTTGCAAATTATATTTACGCCATATACCTTCTCTCTTGTCATCTACAAACTCTCCCTCTTCATCATATCCTGGCTCTCCCCGTAACGGATCCACATGCACCACCCATTTACCTTGCTTCAGACCTTTTTTGTCCACTACGTTCAGTGTATCTCCTTTTACCGAAAGGATAAAGGATTTGTATTGGGCATCTGCCCGGGCAAAACCAAGAATGATCAGGGGGAGAATAATTAATGATTTGCAAAACATCGTAAAAAAAATTTTCAGTCGTTGAACTTTTATTTGATTGTCACGCCTGTGACGAACGGTTTCAAATTTACCAAATTCACATCGTCACGGTTTGCGGGTTTCATAATGTTTGTAACAAGTTTAACCTTTGGCAGCCGGCCATTGAGTCAAGATTTAGATAAGTCTTTCGTCACTCACCATTCAAAATTCCAAATCGTAAATAATAAAGTGATGAAGATTAGTATAATCAATACCAATATGATAAACCTGGAGTTTGACCTGAACCGGATATTGCTCCTTGCAGTTGGATGTTTCATATTGAATTGGGGGTTTGGGAAGAAGTATGTTGCAAATCTACACAACAGTATTTGCCATTGCAAGTATAGAAAGGATCA
>JBBSPT010000135.1:0-7334 GCA_038258515.1 Chitinophagales bacterium
ACAGAAAAAATTTTTTTCTAGTAATTCTTTCCTTTACGTTTTTCACAGTAAAATCACAGAATGTAGGGTCTTCGCCTGAATATATTAAAACACTTACTTCAGAGTGGAAAGGAGAACGCTTCCCGGACGGCAGGCCAAAAATACCGGATGCACTGCTCAAGCGGTTGAAAAATGTTGCAACGGAAGAAGCGTGGGGTTATCTTGGAAGTAAAGGCTTCAACAACCAATTTGAGGACAGCTGGCAAATTATAAATTCCGACAGCGTCATGACGGGAAGAGTGGTAACTGCCCAGTATGTACCATCGAGACCTGACCTTATAAAAGTAGTGCGACAACAAGGAATCGCAGAGGGCCGTGATTCTGCCGGTGGCACAAATTCGTGGCCGATAAATATTTTGAAGCCCGGCGATGTATATGTGGCAGATGGATATGGAAGAATTATAGACGGAACTCTTATCGGCTCCAACCTTGGAAATGCGATCTATGCGAATTCTCAAAACGGAGTAATATTCAATGCATCAGTTCGTGATATGGCCGGATTAAAAGAAATCAATGGATTTAATGGTTGGATAAAAGGGGTTGATCCCTCTTACCTGAAAGAAGAAATGCTCGTCTCAATCAACGCGCCGATTCGCGTGGGCCGTGCTATTGTACTTCCCGGCGACGCCGTTCTGGCAAACCAATACGGCACAATCTTTATTCCTGCAAATTTGTTAGCAGATCTCGTGATCTCATCCGAAGTAACTGCGCTTCGCGACCAATTTGGATTCCAGCGGTTGAAAGAGAAGAAATATCTTCCGGGGCAAATAGATAGCCGGTGGACCAATGAGATCAGGAAAGATTTTGTAGACTGGATTGGAAATTATCCCGATACAAAACTACCAATGACAAGGAAGGAATTAAACGATTATCTTCAGCAGCATAAGTACAATGATTAGTGTATGAAATGGATGAATGGAATAAATCATAACAAACAATTAAAAACTGCCAGCCCCAATTATTATTAATTTGATAGACTTGTGAAAAGCTGCTGAAACTTCGAATTTGAAATCATCACTATCATACAATTCATTTTGCCGAATGCTGGAAAAAAAGAAATTTTATTTCCGGCAGAAAGCAGGCCTGTTTGTGGTATTAGCCGCTATCGCAATAGGCTCTACAACAATTACAACTCCACCGCAGGCAGAAATCAGTAACGGATTAATTCATGCCCGGCTTTATCTGCCCGATGTTCAGAATGGCTACTACCGGGGCTCACGATTTGACTGGTCCGGAGTCATTTCTGATCTCGAATACCAGGGTCACACTTATTATGGAAAGTGGTTTTCAAAATATGACCCGAGATTGCATGATGCTATCATGGGACCTGTAGAAGATTTCAAGCCAATTGATTTTGACAAAGCTGTTCCCGGGGGTACATTTTTAAAAATCGGTATCGGGATTCTTGTGAGGCCTGATACTGCAAAATATTCAATCGTACCTCCCTACGAAATTGTGAACTATGGAAAATGGAAAACAAAAACAAAGAAACGCAGTGTTGAATTCCATCAAATTCTCAACGACACTTCCTATTCTTATGATTATAGAAAAATAATAGAATTGACAAAGGGAAAACCGCAAATGGTAATTTTGCACTCGCTTAAAAACACCGGGACGAAAACTATTGAAACTGAAGTGTACAACCATAATTTTTTTATGCTTGATAAGCAAACAACAGGCCCTGGGATCACCATAACATTTCCCTTTGACCTGCAGGTGGATGGCGCAAAGAATGGCTTGTCTGCAATCCGTGGAAATCAGTTAGTATTCACAAAGGAGTTTGAGCGAAAAGATCATGCTTATTATCCGGACATAAAGGGGTTTGACGCTGATGCGAAAGATTATGAAATTACTGTCGAAAATCACAACACGGGCGCCGGAGCAAGGATTACTTGCGATCAGCCTTTATCTAAACTTGTTTTTTGGTCAGCCAGCACGACTGTTTGTCCCGAACCTTATATTCAAGTCAAAGCCAAACCTGGTGAAACTTTCACCTGGAAAATTACCTACGATTATTATTCATTAAACCCGCAAACAAAAAACTAACACTTAAGTGAAGAGAAAATTATATTTTTTTGCGGCCGCAATTCTGGCATTGTCTGGTTGTTCATCTCCGGACGAGTCTTTGGTGGCAGGAAAGGATTGGCCATTTTACGGCGGGAACAGGGAGGGCAACCGTTATTCACCTTTAACTCAAATTGATACTTCTAACGTACAAAATCTTGAGGTGGCATGGATGTACAATGCTGCCGAACCAGCCGATTCGACAGACCCCGAAAACCGGCGGGCCAAAGCAATTCAATGCCAGCCCATAGTGGTTCACGGGGTATTATACGGCACAACGCCAGAACTTAAATTGTTTGCCGTTGACGCCGGCACTGGGAAACAATTATGGAAATTTGAACCTTCAAAAGATGGAAAGAGTTATCGAATGATCAATGCCAACCGCGGAGTAGCGTATTGGGAATCAGGAAAAGAAAAACGAATTCTCTATAGCGCCGGTTCAAGCTTATTTAGTGTGAATGCAGAGAATGGACTGCTGGATTCTGCATTCGGAACCGAGGGCATCGTTGACCTTCATGAAGGCCTGGCGCCTGACTCAACAATTGACATAAGCAAACTTTCTGTTTCTGCTAATACGCCCGGCATCGTTTATAAAAATCTTTTAATTATCGGTTCATCCGTTTCTGAATCCGGGGATGCAGCGCCAGGCAGTGTTAGAGCATTTGATGTTACGAATGGTAAACTCGCATGGATCTTTCATACAGTGCCACATCCGGGAGAACCTGGCTACGAAACCTGGCCAAAAGATGCCTGGAAGCAAATCGGCGGTACAAACAACTGGAGTGGTCTATCGCTTGATCAAAAAAGAGGCATGGTGTTTTTTGGAACCGGATCGCCGTCCTCAGACTTTTATGGAGGCAACCGGGAGGGAATGAATTTATTTGCGAATTGCGTGATGGCACTGGATGCCTCAACCGGCAAATTGAAATGGTATTTTCAAACGATACACCATGATTTGTGGGATCGTGATATCCCAAGTCCGCCCAATCTTGCCACAATAACACGTGATGGGAAAACGATTGATGTGGCAGTACAGGCGACTAAAGACGGAGTAGTTTATGTGCTTAACAGGGACGATGGCACTTCGATTTTTCCGATTGAGGAGCGCCCCGTACCAACAAATGCGCTACCAGGGGAGCATCCCTGGCCTACACAGAAATATCCATCGAAGCCACTTCCTTTTTCACACCAAATATTTACCGAAGCAGACATCACAGATCTTTCACCAGAGTCGCATTCCTATGTTTCTGAATTATATAAAAAATACAGGACAGACAATAAATTCACCCCACCAGATACGGTCGGCACAATTCTTTTTGGTTTTAGTGGCGGCGCAGAATGGGGAGGAAATGCTGTAAGTCCCGATGGAATTCTTTTTCAAAACGCCAATGACGATCCATGGTTGACAATCATGGTGGACACGGGCACGAGAAATAAAGAATTCGCTTCCATGTCTAATGGAAATGTTCTTTACCAGGTCAACTGCGCCGTTTGCCATGGAGAAGACCGAAAAGGAAGTGGCACTCAATTTCCCAGTCTCATTAACATTGGAAAAAAACGCACTGCTGCACAGATCAATTCAGTTATAAAGACAGGCGCAGGTCGAATGCCATCGTTTCAGCGCTTATCAGAATCTGACAGAAATTTGATTGTCTCCTATTTGATGAATATGCCTCCAAACGCAAGGCCACAGGCGCTTAGCGAACATCATACCTCTGCTCCCGAAACGCCAGATACGAAAAAGCAATTCGGTTTCAAACCTGCTTATGTCAACAAAGTTTGGAAAAGGCTTACTGACCAGGACGGCTATCCAGCTATAAAGCCCCCATGGGGCACATTCAATGCCATCGACCTGAACACCGGCGAGTACCTTTGGAAGGTGCCGTTAGGAGAATACCCGGAACTGACGGGGAAAGGAATTCCAATTACGGGAACTGAAAGCTATGGCGGACCCTTAGCGACAGCCGGCGGACTTGTATTTATTGCTGGAACGAGAGATGAAAAGATAAGAGCTTTCAATAAAAAAACCGGGGAAGTAGTTTGGGAATATCAGCTTCCTGCGGGTGGATTCGCCACACCCATTAGTTATGAAGTTGATGGAACGCAATATATTGCAATTGCCGCAGGAGGTGCACGGGGACTTAAGGCAGGCGGGAACTATGTAGCCTTTGCATTAAAGGGAAAGAAATAATGACAGTTTACGATAAATGATAAAAATATCTGAACAGTTGCCCGGTTTTTAACATGCGATAAATCCGGCCGGTAATTTCGAGTCAAGGCTAACATTGAAAAACTTATATAATTATTCAACCCAAAAATTACAAAATGAAAAAAATAACAGGATTTAGATTTTTGATAATAGCACTGATAGCTTTGTCAGCGCCATTATTATTGATGAACTGCAGCTCTTCCAAATCCACAAGTGGCAGCCTAAGTAAAAAAGATTTGGACTGGTACAACAGTAAAGTATGGCTCGATGGATTACAGCTCACCCCCCACGAAAGCATTAACAAAGAAGAATTTGTACGCCAATATAAAAAAAATAAAACCTACTATGATGAGGCGTTTAATTACTTAAAAACTCATAATGTGGCTGAGATGGCTCCGGGTACTTACCAAATTGACTCGAACAATGTCTACATGATGATAGTAGAAAGCGATCCGAATGAGAAAGACAAAGTAAAATGGGAAGCCCATAAAAATTTCAACGATATTCAAATGATTCTTAAAGGAAAGGCCAAAATGGGCGTAGGAAAAGTAGCGTCACCGGACGCCGTTGTTGTCACTTCTTACGATCCCAAAGCAGATATTGCATTCTATAATATCAATGGTGAAAAATATTATGATGGTGTACCGGGAACGTTTTACATATTTTCTCCGCAGGAAATGCACCAGCCTGCTTTTAAAATACCCGGTAACGATTGGGTAAAGAAAATGGTGATCAAAGTGAGAGTTCCTAAATAAAGAAAGGAGGATAGACAAAGTATTTTAAATTTCATTTCAAAAAAAAGATTCTTATCATGACAGAAACGATCGCTAAAAAACGCTGGTATCGTCTCATTCCGATTGCTTTTATTACTTACAGCTTAGCTTATCTAGACAGAGCTAATTTTGGATTTGCGGCTGCAGGAGGAATGGCTGAAGATTTAAATATTACCGCCGCGATGTCCTCGCTTCTCGGTTCTTTATTTTTTCTCGGCTATTTTTTCTTCCAGATCCCGGGCGCGCTTTATGCGGCCAATAAGAGTGCGAAAAAATTAATTTTCTGGTCATTGATCTTATGGGGCGGACTTGCAATGGCAACCGGGCTCGTTAGTAATTTTAATTTACTTGTCGTCATCAGGTTTATGCTTGGTGTTGTCGAAAGCGCGGTGATGCCTTCTATGCTCATCCTGCTTAGCCGTTGGTTCACAAAATCCGAACGTTCCAGGGCAAATACATTTTTAATCCTTGGCAATCCTGCTACGATCCTTTGGATGTCAATTTTATCGGGGTACCTCGTTAATTCTCTGGGTTGGCGCTGGATGTTTATTTTGGAAGGATTCCCAGCGATTATTTGGGCATTTTTCTGGTGGTTCCTTGTAGATGACAAACCTAAAACTGCTAAATGGCTTTCAGATAGTGAAAAACTAAAACTTGAACAAAAGTTACTGGAAGAACAGAAAGACATAAAACCAGTAAAGAATTATGGAGTAGCCTTCAGGTCAAAGGTTGTGATCTTGTTGTGCCTGCAGTATGCCCTGTGGAGCATTGGGGTTTATGGCTTCGTTATCTGGTTGCCGGACATCATAAAAAAGGCTGGAAATTTATCTATGGTAGACACAGGGTGGCTTTCTTCGCTTCCTTACCTGGCTGCTATAATATCGATGTTATTGGCCTCTTATTTTTCTGACAAAACTTTAAACAGGAAAGCCTTTGTTTGGCCATTTCTGCTCATTGGGGCAATTGCATTTTATTGTTCCTACCTCATTGGTACCGACCACTTTTGGTGGTCTTTCATCTTGTTAGTGATTGCAGGTGGCGCTATGTATGCCCCTTACGGTCCATTCTTCGCCATCATCACAGAAATATTACCCTCAAATGTTTCGGGCGGTGCGATGGCACTTATCAATAGTCTTGGCGCCCTCGGATCATTTGCAGGAGCTTACATCGTTGGCTACCTAAACGGAGCAACAGGCGGGTTCGATGCATCTTATATTTTCATGTCGGCTTCCCTATTCTTATCCGCTATCATAACGATGATAGCCGTAAAGAGTACAAAAAAGCCTGCAGTCGCCATGGCTGTTGACGCCGGTGATGGAAACATTGCATCGCCACCAACGGTTCCATAATTGCAGCGGGCAAAAGAGGACGAAATCAATTTTGTTATCATTAAAAAACGGAACATGATCATAGATAATTTGAAGAACGCTGAAAAATATTATTGCCTTCATCCATTGTTTGAAAAAGCATTCGAATTCATCCATTCGCAAGACCTGGATAATATTGAAGTGGGTAAATATGAAATTGACGGCGACAGATTGAAAGCGATCGTTTCGAATAAAGCAGGAATGACTGCATCTGAATCGGCTGCAAAGTTTGAATGTCATGATAAGCACATTGATATACAGCTTTGCATAAACGGAGTGGAACAATTGGGATGGAGACCGCGTGATACCTGCTCTCAACAAAAAGGAGAATACAATCCCGAAAAAGATGTAGTATTCTATAACGATGCCCCGGATATGCATTTCAGCTTAACCAACGGTCAGTTCGCCATTTTCTTTCCTGAAGATGTCCATTCACCAATGATCGGTGAAGGCGAGATTAAAAAAATGGTGGTGAAGGTTAAGATCTGAATCTTTAATTTCTTTTTTACGGCAGTTGATTGAAAGTGTGAAATGAGAAAGTTTATTTCTTATTTACCATAAAATGCAGATATGAAAACGTTCAAAAATCATTTGTCACAAATTCTTACCGTAAACGCTCTGCTGCTGGCGTTTATTTTTTTGTCTGAATCGTGCAAAGCGCAACCGGCGCCGAAACGAGCGCTGCTTGCGCTTTCAAAAGGCGAGCATGTCCTGGTAATTGTAGACCCCGCGACATTAAAAACTATGGCCCGAATATCGGTTGGGGAAGATCCACACGAAGTGATCGCATCTTCGGATGGAAAAACTGCTTTTGTTTCTATCTATGGCGGCGGCAGCTTTCATGAACTCAACGTAATCGATCTTATCAATCAAAAGCCTTCT
>JBBSPT010000136.1:0-7313 GCA_038258515.1 Chitinophagales bacterium
CGAATACAAAACTAATAAGCGACGAAACTTACTACTCCAATGCGTATGGAAGAGGAGGTCTTTGCTATTACGTTCTGCAAACAATGCTTGGTGATGATTTATTTTTCCGATCCCTGCATCAATACATGAACGACTGGAATGGGAAGCATCCAACGCCATACGACTTCTTTTATAGTTTTAATAATACCAGTCGGAAAGATCTTAATTGGTTTTGGAATCGGTGGTTTTTTGGATGGCAATATCCTGACCTTTCAATTGAAAAAGTGGTTGCAACAAAGAATGGTGCAGCAATAACAATTGCAAATAAGGGAGGCTTGCCTGTTCCTGTTTTTTTGGAGATTAAAACTAAAAACGGGAAAAGCACGGTATTGAAGGCAACTGCCGAAGTCTGGAAAGAGAGAAATGAGTTTGTTGTTGAAACAAAAATACAGGAAAAAGAGATTTCAACAATTCTATTGGGCAACGAATTAACGCCGGAAAAAAACCCGGATGACAATGAATGGAGTGCGGGGAATTAATTTATCAGGATTCTGAGACGCTGAACGAAAATCGCTTTGAGAGCCAACTTTCTCCTGCTTGAACAATCCAATTATTCAGCAAATCCTTCTTTGTAAGAATGGTATTGTTGAAATATAAAGTATCTGCGGTGACAACGCCAGTTTCTATTTGATGATTGAGCTGCGACATTGGGATAAGTTGAATTCGCCCGTCAATGGCAAAAGCAAGCGTTTGACGATCGAAAAGATCCACATGAAAATCCTGCTCAATATTTTTTATTATTCTTTGAGAGCTATCTGTGCTGCAACCTCCAACAGCAGTAGCTGTTTCATCTGCCATCACAATAATGAATTGTCCAAAAAACAAATTAGCGAAACCCTTTACTGCGTCTCCGTGACTTAACCAATGTTTGGTGAAGTTTTGCAGAAAACTTTCAACCTGCAAAGCTTCATGCATTGAGAAAGGCCTGTTGGCCTGGTACACCCAAACTTTTGATGAATCACTAAAATTTTGAGGAATTAAATCCTGGAAATGAAAATTCATATCATAAAAGTAAACAGTAATGCACTAAAAAGTATCGCAGAAAAACTCAACTACGACCGGCAAACGACCTAAGCTGTTCCCAATTTTCTTAAATAAGCGACATGCGAAATTATTGCGTGGCGCATCTTGGGATACTCTATGTATTTTATACCATATTCACCGCAGGTTCGTTTTATTATTTTACTGATTGCAGGATAGTGCACGTGTGAAATTTTGGGAAACAGGTGATGCTCTATCTGAAAATTAAGACCGCCAAGAAGCCATGATATTAATTTATTGCCGGTGGCAAAATTGGCCGTAGTAACCACTTGGTGTATTGCCCATTCATTTTCTATCTTTCCCGAAGTAGCGTCTGGCAATGGAAAATCTGTGTGCTCCACAGTATGTGCCAATTGAAAAACAATGCTAATCATAAAGCCGGTTACCATTGTAATGATCAAAAATCCTACCAGCCATGTTACAAATCCCAGCAAGTAAATAGGCAACGCTACTACCATGAAAATATAAATCAACTTCGCAGCCCAAAAAGAAATATGCTCTCTTAACGTCATCTTTCTTAAGGCTACCGTTCCAATTCTGCCGAGGAAATATTTTTTGAAATCACTGCTGAAAATCCAAACGAGATGAAGCAAGGTGTATAAGAACCAGAAATAGTAATGCTGAAATTTATGAAGTTTCATTTTTTTCTGAGTTGTTGCAAATCTCATCCATGGACGTGCCTCGATATCATCATCCACGCCATCGATATTGGTATAAGTATGATGAATAATATTGTGCTTCATATTCCACATGATAGCGCTGGCTCCGAGAAAATTGAGAGAAGATCCCGCCATTTTATTCACAATTTTAAACCGGCTGAAGCTGCCATGTGCCCCATCATGCATAACGTTAAAACCAATCGCTGAAGTGAAACCACCAAACAATACGCATTCTAAAATTGCAAGCCAGGAAGCAGGGGTGAAGAAAACAAGATGGATATAAAGAAAAATATAGCAGGTACAAAACAAAACAGCCTTAAAAATTAAAGCATTGTTCCCTGTCATTGGTTTTTTTCTATCCAGGAAATACTGATTTACCCTTTTCTTAAGTTCCAAATGAAAGTCGCCCTTTCCGTGCAAAAATTTAGGTGTTGCCATTGAATTTCTTATTAGTTATACTTATATTTTTTCTGTCAGTTCCTTAGGGTACAAGAGTAACGCTATTTACACTTACGTATTATTTTAAACGAGAGCATCAAAGGTCTTCAGCCCGATCATTTTGTTCGTAATAAAACCTTCTGCATATTTCACTCCAATCATTTTACCAAACATTTTCGCCCTGTTAATAATACTCTCTAAAAATTCTGGAGAGGAAATGTACGTCTGGGGCGCATCGACTGCTGATCCTGGGTTATAAAACTGTGAGCCAAATGCATTGATCGATTCAATCTTTTTATCAAAAACATCCGAAACGTCAATCACAAAATCGGGCTTTAGATAAGTGTCCTGAATATAGTGAAAAATAAATTTCGGCCGCCACTCTTCCTGTTGTTTACCATCATCGCCAGTCGTTGGAACCTTTCGAAGCCCGGACAAAAACGCAGCGTCATTTACTAATACCGCCGCTCTGCCATGATCGGGATGCCTGTCTTCGGGAGCGTTACACAAAATAATTTCCGGCCTGTATTTTCTTAAAACCTTAATTATTTTCCCCTGGTTCGTTTCATCATTCTTAAAAAAACCATCGGCCATTTCAAGGTTATCTCTCACTTCAATACCCAAAATCTCCGCTGATCTCGAGGATTCAATCAACCTTGTTTTAGCATCTCCCCGCGTTCCCAATTCACCACGGGTGAGGTCTGCGATTCCAACTTTTCTATTATTATTTTTTTCTACAAGCAAGGTTCCTGCACAACTCAATTCAATATCATCCGGATGAACCCCAAATGCCAGCAAATCTAACTTCATGCAAAAAAATATAACAAATAAAAAGGTGAGATGTTTGCCGAAAAAATTTGAGTGCAAATATAGTTCAAAAAAAGACGAGGATCGGGGGTTTTACCATTTAAATATGACCAAAACTGCAGGTTATAATCTGATGCAAACGACTAAAAAATTATTCTTTCTAAGGTTATCCAGGATAGCCATACATCCTTCTCACTTCCTGCACAATCGATTCGATTTCGGCATCATTACCCAGCGGGTCGTAAGGTTGCTTAAGATCGCTTCCAAAAAAGAATGCCACCGTCTGCCAGAACCGCGCTGTAAAACCGCCTTTCAATTCCTTCAAAATATCGTAACAGTTTGTTCCGCCGCTCTCCCTGTTGATAAGTTTCATCAACACCTTGCCCTGGTAAACAGATAAATTGGTGAGCGGTTGGGTAAATTCTTTCTTCAGTTCCTTTTCCCTGCTATTGATATAAGCCGAAATAAATTTCTTGTCAGTTTTGTCAGCAATATGTTTTTCAATATCGTTGAAAACCATTCCGGCGCGGCGGGCATAAGGATACGTTACGTACACCGCATTCCTTAATCGCGTCCACTTAGCCCTTGCTTTTGCATCGCCTTTGGTCCACACATAAACCCCTGCAAGAATCTTCGCCTCAATGGTGTCCCCTTCATAAACCACAGCAGGGCTAATTATCGTGTCGTTGACACCATAGCGTGACTGCGACTTTGCACCAGAAGTTATCATCAGAAATGATACAAGGAGCAACGGGTAAATGAAAGGCTGGTATTTACAATGAGTACGCACGCAGTTGTAAATTTAATTGTAAAAGAGGTGCAAGCAAATACTCTATTGCGAAAGATTGACTAATGTTTAACTTAGTTATTAGCGAGCAGAAAAATGTAGAACAAGGCTACGAGCACCGCCGATACCGTCACGAGCGAGATATATTTCGAGGCTTTGAGGCTCCGTGTCATCGAAATAATAAAGCCGCAGGCCATGATAACAAGGCCCGCCCAAACAAGATTTATAAAGGGAAACACGTACGCCTTTAGGGTAATAAAGTCCGTTCTTTTCTCCGATTCTTTTAGTCCTATTTTAAACTTCTTCGAATCGCTAAGGCCTGTCAGGTTGAAATACAAATTTTGAGAGACAACGGTGTCTTCAATAAAATTGATTTGATGATTGCTGATTGTTAGCGCAGGATAAGCCTTGTACCTCGCGCTGTCGCGGCTGTAAACGGTAATGTCTGCAACCAATGCAGTATCCGTCGGTTTAAAATGAAATCTTTCATTATCCGGATTTTTCAATACGCCATTCAAGACAAAAAAACCTTTGGAATAAAATGCTGTATCGTTAATCGCTAACTCCTTTATTTGATATTGTGCAGTATCGGCATCCGTATCAGGAATTGAGATAGTCGAGATATAAGTGAACACATCATGTGTCAGGTAGTGTCTCGTACCTGGATTAGAACTCAGGTTGTTGTCCTTCATCCTGTAAGCATCAGGAGAAAGCACAAACTCTTCCTTCACAGCGCCCGTAGAACTGTCAATTTTCTTGAAATGGAGATTATAAAAGGTTCGTGTTTTTTCCGCAGCCGCCGAATCATTCATATAGGTGACCGTATATTTCCCCATTTGCGTTGGAACTTCCTTCAGCAAAGTCAGATTTTCCATCGGATTTTCTGTGGATCTTCCTGTAGGATCCTTTTCAAACGGCACAAACAAACCGGTCTTCCTGTTGTCGCTGATCACTTGCCGGTTGCCCGAAGAGATCAGCATGCCGGCAATCATCAATGTAAATCCGAGGTGAGCAATCGCTCCGCCGCCTGCTTTCAAATTTCCTTTCAAAACAGTTTTTAAATAAGTCGCGTTGGCGAGTACCGCGAAGATGGAAGCAAACAAAGCGAGGTAAATAGCTATCAAAAAGCCGGGGCCTTTTTTAGTATATTCAATAGGATAAAATATCGCCAACAAAATAGTTGCAACAACTGAAATTGCAAGCGGCCAAACAGTTTTACCAACCAGGTAATTTCGTGGCGTGTTTTTATATTTTAAATACTGCGAATAAGCTGTTAGTATTCCAACAATAAACGCAACCAAAACAAGCACTTTGTTATAGGTGAATTCACGGTCCTGGGGATCTGCTAAATTGGTTCCAAGAATTTTATTATAAACAGGTAAAGAAGTTACAGCGATAATGAAAAGGGCAGAAAGGAAAAAGATGAGAGAACCAATGAACATCCAGAATTCGCGGGACGAAATATTTTCTTCTTTATGAATCGCCGGAATCTTGCTATAATTCTTAATGTACAAGAAAATCATCGGGCCTGTAATGGCGAGCACATAAAAACCAATGAGAATGTTCATCGCCATTCCTGCTTCTGTAAACGAATGAACCGAAGTATCTCCAAGAATTCCGGTCCGGGTAAGGAAGGTGGAATATAAAATAAAGAAATAGGCAAGAATGATAAACAGGTAAGATGCTCTCAGCGCATTTCCTGTCGCCTTATAAATTGCCATACAGTGCATACCCGCAACTAAAATCATCCAGGGAACAAGCGCGGCATTTTCTACGGGGTCCCACGCCCAATAACCACCAAATGACAAAGATTCGTAAGCCCATTTTCCTCCCATCATTATTCCGACGCCAAGCACACATCCGCTGAACAAAGTCCATGGCAACGCAGGCTTGACCCAATCACCAAACTGTTTTGAATTAAAAGACGAATACGCAAAGGCGAGTGGAACAATGGTACTTGCGAATCCCAGGAATAAAACCGGGGGATGAATAACCATCCAGTAATTGCGGAGCAATACATTTAACCCAATTCCATCTTTTATGAAATTCAAGTAATCGGGACGGGTAAATATCGGGCCACTTATTTCATTTCTCGTGAGAGCAAAAGCGCTGCTACCGATCCTGACATCAAAGATGTAAATGCCGAGAATCATCGTCATCAAAATAACCTGGGCAGAACTAATGATCCCAAGGACTGCAGGCTCTCTCTTTTTTGCGGTAAAAATAAGAACACTTCCCAACACCGCATGCCACAATGACCAAAGTAGAAAACTTCCCTCCTGCCCTTCCCAAATGCAGGCAAGCAAGTATTTGGGTTCAAGTTCCTTTGATGCATGCTTATAGGCATACATGTATTCAAAATAATGGTTGGAACAGATGTAATAGATGGTAGAAAAAATAGCAAGCAGTGAAAAAACCTGGATAAAAAATGCAACGCGGGCAAGCGAAATCCATTTCCTTCTTTCATCTTCCCTGATGATCTTCGAAGCAGTGAAATAGGAAATCGCTGCGACGAGAGAACAGACAAACGCAAGCAAAACAAAAAAATGTCCTACCTGTCCTGGCAGTAAATGTTCACCTTCAAAGTTCATGGGAAATCTTAGTATTGAGTAACCGTTTTCTCTAGTTGTTTCTTATCATCTTTGTATTTAGACGGGCACTTCAGTAAAATATTATCGCATTCGAAAACATCTCCCTGCATTTTTCCTTTTAACACCACTCTCTCACTTTGTTCCAGTTCGGCAGGCTTGGTGTTATGATACACTACCTGCGTACTTCCGCCAAGGCTGTCAACTGCATAAAAGGAAACATAGTTCGGATCTTTTATTGCATCGTATTGAACGGGTTTGGATTTGTCCAGTTTCGCAATCAGGTGCACATATTCTCCCTGCTTCGATTTTGCAGATTCGATTGTGTCGTATGTAGAGAAATCCACGGAATACATTAGTAGAACGCCAATAGCTGCGGCGATCATAACGAGAATAATTATACTGGATGTTTTCATGCTTTGATTTTCGCTTGCAAATTTACTCCAAAAAGGGATAGAAACTTTTGGAGTGGCAATCAATTTTGCTAATACATCAGCCGCTTCCGCCCGGATGCAAAGCCGCCAACAATGAATGCTAAAACAGTATAGCGTCATTTCCCTTTCACTATCTTTGCAATCCTAAAAAATTTTAACAAAACCATGGCAGATCTATCAGACTTCGACGAAAACTCGGTTGGCAATCCTAACAATAATATTTTTGGGCTTCCCTCCACCGAAGAAGATGCTGCATTGATATTGTTGCCGGTGCCCTGGGAAGTGACTGTAAGCTATAAGGCAGGTACTGCAAGAGCCGCAGAAAAAATATGCAAGGCTAGCCTGCAGGTCGATCTAATTGATCTTGATTTTAAGAACGGCTGGAAACAAGGCTTCTACATGCGTGATATTGATAAGAAGATTTTGATGAAGAGTGACTATTTAAGAAAAGAGGCAGAGCTTTATATCAATTACATTTCGCATGGCGAGGATGTTGACGACAATAAGTTTATGACCAAAA
>JBBSPT010000137.1:0-7279 GCA_038258515.1 Chitinophagales bacterium
AGTTCTCAAAGAAGTCATAATGTATTCATTTAATTGCTGGCCTTTGGTCAATACTTCTTCTTCGGAAGGAATGGCGTTTTTCTTTATAGATTGGATGTAGAGCGGATTATTGGCAATGTTCCATTTTCTTGCCTTTCCACTGAATGAATGGGCTGAAGGGCCAATTCCTAAATAGGGTGTTCCTTTCCAATAGCTGCTATTATGCTTGCTTCTAAATCCGGGCCTGGCAAAATTGGAAATCTCGTAATGCTCATAGCCCGCGTCTTTCATCCATTCCATTAATCGCAAAAATTGCTCTGCCTGGTCATCGCTGCTTACATCCGCCTTTTTTCCCAGTTTGATCATTGATTGAAGAGCCGTGCCTGGCTCCACTGTTAACGCGTAGGCCGCTATATGCGGTGCATCCAATTCAACGATTGTTTCAACATTCTTTTTCCATTCCCCGATTGTAAGAGAAGGAGTGCCATAAATAAGATCGACAGAATAATTATTAAACCCTGCCTCTTTTATCCTTTTAATCGCTGATAGCGCTTGTTGTGAATTGTGAACCCTGTTCATCCATTTCAAGTCACGATCTATGAAAGATTGCAGACCAACGCTAAGCCTGTTGATTCCGGTGCTCTTCCATCCTTCAAGGCTTATAACATTTATATCATCCGGGTTTGCCTCGAGTGTAATTTCAGCATCGGGATTTACTTCGAAGTTATTTTTTACGCCAAATAATAATTCTTCAATGTCACGTTTATCTAAGAGGCTTGGTGTTCCTCCACCGAAATAAATTGTATTAATTGTTTGTCCGACGATGTAAGGATCATTTTTAGAAAGCAGGATTTCTTTTTTTAATGACTGAATCATTTCGTTATTTAATGCCGGAGATGTTGAAAAATGGAAATTGCAATAATGGCAAGATTGCCGGCAAAATGGAATATGGATATAAATACCAGCCAAAGTTTTAAGATTTATTGAAGTGATCCGATCCGGAAAGTGTTTCGGAATTTCATTTAGATTTGATGTGTACCATGCGCCCCATTACAGAAAAATATTTATTCATTTCCGCCATAATACTTTTATTATTTTTTACGTCCTGGCCGCAACTGGTTTTCTGCCAGGGGAAATATAACGTAGACTATATAATAGCAGGCAAAGATACTTCCTATAAGCAGGGGAACCCTTTCCTCAAAACTAACTTCACCGACAGGGAATCGGCCAAACTTTATATCGACTCCCTTCCAACTATCTTCCTGCGTGCGGGCTTTCCCGCGGCTTCCGTGGATTCTGTATCGCTCGATTCAACATCTGCAATTGCCGTGGTCTATTTTGGGAAAAAATTTTCACTGGCAGAAATAAATATCGACAGCATAGAGAAACAGGCCCTTGATGCTGTAGGATGGAATGCGCGGCAATCAAAACAGAAGTTGGATTTTGGAAAACTATTGTTGGTGAAAGAAAAACTAATCGACTATTATGAAAACAATGGATATCCGTTTGCCGAAGCAGAACTTGATTCTGTTTCGTTTTCCGGCGACAGGATCAACGCCCGACTCGTGGTACGAAAAGGATCGTTATATCATCTCGATAGCATCAGGGTATTTGGGAATGCAAAAATTAAGAATATTTTTCTCCAACACTATCTTGATATCAGGGATGGAGTGGTATATGATAACAGTAAATTAAACCGGGTGAGCAATCGTCTGCAGGAATTACCTTACCTGCAGGAAATGCAGCAATGGAATGTGACGATGCTCGGGAGCGGATCTATCCTCAACCTTTATCTTCAGCAAAAGCGCAGCAGCGCAATTGATGTTCTAATTGGTTACCTGCCTTCGAACGATGCTACGAAAAAGGCACAGTTGACCGGAGATGTTCATCTTGATCTTAAAAATGCACTCGGCTCCGGAGAAAACATTTTGCTGAACTGGCAACAGCTTCAGCCACAATCGCCGAGGCTCAACGTTGGCTACACTCATCCATATATTTTAAATTCTTCCTTTGGCATTGACTTGTCTTTTGATTTATTGAAGAGAGACTCGGCCTATCTTCAACTCAATACAATTCTTGGTCTCCAGTACATCATATCGTCCACTCAGTCAGGAAAACTGTTTTATCAGAAAGAAAGAAGTTACCTGCTGTCCGGCGGTGTGGATACAAACAGGATACTGATCACCCGTAGACTGCCTCAGAATATAGATGTCAGTTCGGGAAATTTTGGCATTAGTTACAAATTGGTCAACACGAATTACAGGCTGAACCCGCGTAAAGGAAATGAATTTGAATTTACAGCTACGGCAGGAATAAAGAAGATCACTAAAAACAATGACATCATGAATCTAAAGGACCCTCGCGATCCTGCGTTTGATTTTAATACATTATATGATTCTTTGAAATCCAAATCATACCGGGTACGGCTGTTGGGATCAGCCATTCATTATTTACCTGTTGGAAAAAGCAGTACAATAAAAACGGCACTCAGTGGCGGTTGGTTAGAAACGCCACAACTGTTCCGGAATGAATTGTTCCAGATAGGAGGTTACCGCATGTTGCGTGGATTTGATGAAGAGAGTATCTACGCAAACCGCTATGCAGTTTTCACTGCTGAATATCGCTACCTCGTAGGATTGAATTCATTTCTGTATGGCTTTTCAGATCTTGGGCTGACCCAAACAACCTTCAGCAATATTCGCTACAGCAATAATTTTATCAGCGGAGGGATCGGGCTGGCATTCGAAACAAAAATTGGTTTATTCAACCTTAGTTATGCCGTTGGCAAAAGAGATGATATAAAATTTGATATCCGGAATGCTTCGAAAATACATTTTGGATATATCAACTATTTTTGAACTATAGATGAGGAAATAAGTTCATGATTAAAAACATTCCAAGGCATCTTGTTGCTGTCGTACTGATTTTCTTTTGCAATGAAACGTATGCCGGCAGTCCCTGGCAAACAAAAGACTCTGCAAACACGGCCTCGTCAAAAATCGTGGATACCGTTTTAACAGGCGCTGATACAACAGTTCCCAGCATAGATTCAGTCATCGTCACTTCCCAGGCAGTACAAAAAAGTTATCATTCAATTTTGAATGAGATGTTCCGGGAAAACAAGTTTATAAATGTCAGGGACACTCCCACTTATTTTGTCATTCAACAGAAGCACTTTAGCGGGGAGGAATTTCTGTTTTACCTGCTATGTGTGGTGGTGTTGATCCTTGGCGTTTTCAAGACTTTCTACCAGGGATATTTCAAAAATGTTTTTAGAGTATTTTTCAACACGTCTCTACGGCAAAGCCAGCTTACGGATCAGCTCTTGCAATCGAAACTTCCGTCGTTCATATTAAATACTTTTTTTGCAGTTAGTGGCGGAATTTTTTGCTGGTTGCTGGTACGGCGATATGACCTGCACGTTTCTATAAACCGTCTGTGGCTATTGCCTTTATGCATTGCCGGAGTCGCGATTCTTTATTCTATAAAATTTATTTCGCTGAAATTTATTGGCTGGGTTACTAATATGCGGGAACCGGTTGATAATTATATTTTTATTATTTTTTTAATTAACAAAATTGCGGGCATCGTTCTCGTTCCTTTCATCATTGTTCTCGCTTTTTCAATGCCTTTGCTGGTTCGTTATTTCACTACGATCTCGCTTATTTTTTTGTTCCTGTTTTTCTTTTCGAGGTATATTAAAACCTATGGGGTTTTGCAAAATAAACTCCCGATGAATCCCTTTCATTTCCTGGTTTACATTTTGGCGTGTGAAATAATTCCACTGTTGCTTCTTTATAAAATCACTGTGGACTATTTTATCTAATCTTTTTCAAGCGCCTGTGAAATGGGCAAAAGCGAGGCATAAAGCGCTACTTAGGAAAAAAATGTAACTTTGTTGCACACGTTTCTGTTAAAGATGGATATAAAAACTGCACTTTCCGAGTCGAGAACATTTAAGGAAATTCATAAAATCCTAATTACACAGCCCAAACCAGAAAACGACAAGTCTCCTTATTTTGAAATGGCCAGGAAATACAAGCTTCAACTTGATTTTGAGCCATTAATAAGTGTGGTGCCTGTTTCTTCCAAAGAGTTCAGGAAACAAAAGATTGACATCACCGCTTATTCCGCTGTTATTTTTACCAGCAGAAATTCCATAGATAATTTTTTCAGGACTTGTGACGAATTGAAGATTACGATCTCACAGCAGACGAAATATTTTTGTATCACGGAATCAGTTGCATTATACCTGCAGAAATTTATTTTGTATCGCAAACGCAAAGTGTTTTATGGAAGCGATGGCACCAACAAAAGTTTGTTTGATGTTATCAGCAAGTATAAAGAACAGGAAAAATTTCTTTATCCATGTTCCGAATCGTTTGATAGCGAAATCACCAACTGGTTGATTTCAAATGAATGCGAATATGCAATACCTGTACTATATCAAATAATATCAAACGATCTTACGGAGCTTTTTTCCGAAAGCACTTATGATATCATTTGTTTTTTTACCCCTCTCGGTGTCAGGAGCTTTCTTGAAAACTTTCCTGGCTTTCAGCAAAACGGAACTACAATAGGTGCCTTCGGCGACAACACGCGAAAGGCGGTGATTGCCGCAGGGCTCAATCCGGATATCATTGCTCCGCAACCCAAAGTGCCAAGCATGATCACCGCTCTCGAGAATTTTTTAGCGGGATTGAAAAAGAAATAAAACCTGCCTCCACATTCCATTTTCCATATATATATTTATCGGTGCTGCTAAAAGTTGTTGACCGGAATGTTTTCAAACGAAAAAGCCCGTTTCAAATCCTATTTATTGAAACGGGCTTCTAAAAATCTGATCTTTTATTTCTTTATCAGGCTATCCATGTAGCGGACTGTCCTTACTAACTGCGATACATAACTCATCTCATTGTCGTACCAGCTCACAGTCTTTACCAGTTGAGTGTCGCCAACAGTCAACACTTTTGTCTGTGTGGCATCGAACAAAGAACCATAATGAATTCCTATTACATCGCTGCTTACAATTTCATCCTCAGTATATCCAAAGCTTTCGTTTGAAGCCGCTTTCATCGCCGCGTTAACTTCTTCAACTGATGTTTTTTTCTTTAATACGGTAGAGAGGTCTGTGAGTGATCCGGTAATTACCGGAACGCGTTGAGCAACTCCATCGAGTACTCCTTTCAATTCAGGCAATACCAGTCCGATGGCCTTTGCTGCACCGGTGCTGTTGGGAACGATGTTGGCAGCAGCAGCCCTTGCTCTCCTCAGATCGCCCTTGGCGTGCGGAGCATCCAACGTGTTCTGATCATTGGTGTAAGCATGGATCGTGGTCATAAAACCAGCCGCAATACCGTAAGTATCATTCAACACTTTCGCCATTGGCGCCAGACAATTGGTCGTGCAGGATGCGCAGGAAATAATTGTTTCGGATCCGTCGAGTATTTCGTGATTTACATTGAAAACAATTGTTTTTAAATCACCCGTGGCAGGAGCAGAAATCACCACTCTTTTTGCACCGGCTGAAAGGTGGGCTGACGCCTTTTCTCTATCGGTGAAAAATCCTGTGCTCTCTATAACAACATCGACGTCGTGCTTTGCCCATGGGATTTGTGCAGGATCTTTTTCCTTATATATCGTGATTTCTTCACCGTTTACAACAATCGAACTTTCTTTACTCTTAACGTCTCCTTCAAACCTGCCCTGTGCACTGTCATATTTTAATAAATGTGCCAAAACTTTTGGGCTGGTTAGATCATTAATAGCCACCACATCTATTCCGTCCATGTTATAAATCTGCCTGAAAACCAACCGGCCAATTCTTCCGAAACCATTAATAGCAACTTTTGTCGTGCTCATAACTTATTATTTTATTTTAGAATTAAGTTGCAAAAGTACATCTTGTGAAAGAAATGACTGCGACAAAATGAGGGTAGTTTACTTTGCAATGAAGAAGGCGGCGACATTGTTTCACGTATTTTTGCTACTTACATACTTGTTTCCTCTTACGTAAAAACGATAGGGCAGTAATGCATCGGGCCCTGCGCTTTCCACCCCTATCCTCGCGCTTATGCCAATACTCGCTTTTCCAGGTCGAAAACCATCGTCCGCTATATACAATTGATCACTGAGGAGTTGTGTTCCTGAATGACGTTTGAAAATTCCGAGCGCTTTTCCAACATTTCCCGGTCCTCGTGTTATGGTACGATCCGCTTCTTTTTTGCCGGTTCGCCGTAGCATGAATTCTACTCCTTCCAGTGGTTCTAACGCCCGAATCAATACAGCGTCCGGAATATCCCGGTCGTTTGTGACTACATTAAACATTTGATGCAATCCATAACAAACATACACGTATGCAATGCCAGCATGGTGGTACATGTGTTCATTTCGGGCCGTTCTTCTGCCATTGTGAGAATGTGATGCTTTATCAGTAACACCGGCGTAGGCTTCAGTTTCTACGATTCTCCCGGAAGTGAGGTTGCCATCGAACTTTGTCACGACGATTTTTCCTAAAAGATCTTTTGCAACTTCCACCACGTTCCCGCGCCTGTAAAAAGACAAGGCTATTTTTTTCATAATATATTTTCTTTTGATGCCTTTTTCTCAATTCACGGGCAGGTAAATTGTAAATGTAAAGCAGATTATATGTTTTAAGTTTGATAGTATTTACCAAGTTAAAGTAAGGAAGTTTGCTCCAGGAAATCATAACAGCGATACAGGCATATTTGGCAGCACACAAGTTCATTATTCGTCACAGACTTTGGAAGTGGATTCTCATTCCGGGAATTATTTACGCCATGTTGTTTCTGGCAGGTTTTTATTTTTTCTGGCATTCGTCAGCTTTTGTGATCGATTATTTTTTTTCAAAAACAGGAATAAAAGGCTGGATGCAAAAAGATCACGGAAACCTTTTGCGATTCCTATTTGTGTTTGGACAGATCGTTTTGCAACTCATTTTTATGTTCTTTTATTTTTCATGGTTCAAGTATTTATTCCTGATAATTGGATCTCCTGTTTTCGCCTGGCTGAGCGAAAGAACCGAGAGAGTCATCAATAACAAATCCTATCCTTTCAATTTTGGTCAATTCTTCAAAGATGTTATTCGTGGAATAAGTATCGCCATTCGAAATACGCTCTGGCAAACTGTTTATACGATCACTATTTTAATTATTGCTCTTATTCCCATCATAGGTTGGGTGACCCCTGTGTTCGCCTTGCTGATCGAATGCTATTACCTGGGCTTTTCCATGCTCGATTATACAAGTGAAAGACGTGGGTTATCGCCATCAGAGAGTAT
>JBBSPT010000138.1:0-7223 GCA_038258515.1 Chitinophagales bacterium
ATTTGTTCAGTTGCAGGCTTTTGGCCAAAATGCAATTTTTTTAAACAAAGTTAGGATCACTGGCAACGTGACCTGGGACAACACGCTGCCTTATGTAATAACTGGCGGCATATTAGTAGACAGTACCGCCACCCTTACTGTTTTGCCCGGAACAAGAATTTTTCTTCATCCAGATGCACCTTTCCTGGTGGATGGCACGCTGATAATATCGGGTACAAAAGAAGATAGAGTTGTGTTTGCCGGGGACAGGTTAGATGAAGGTTATATCGATTTCCCTGCAAGTTGGCCAGGAATATTCTTTAGCGGAAGTAGTACAAATAGCACAGTTAAATTTGCCGTAATAAAAAATGCATACCAGGGAGTTGTCGTTTCAGATCCATCTTCAAATTTTCTTCCTAAGGTTACCTTGAGTCAAACGATTATCGACAACATTTACGACGCGGGAATATTAGGAATCAATTCAAACATTGAAGTCAATAATTCCCTTATTTCAAACTGCGGCAAAAATATTTTATTGGTTTATGGCGGTGAATATTCCTTCGTGAACTGTACCGTAGCCTCTTATAGCAACTTTTTTATTGATCACAAAAACCCCGTCTTGCAGGTCGCTAATTTTATTGAACAGGATAACAATATTTTTGTTTCTGATCTCAATGTGAATTTTAAGAACTGTATTTTTTGGGGATCGGGAGGTTCGGTAGAAGATGAACTTAATATTGTGAGAAAGCCAGGTGGAAATTTTTCAGTCACCTTCGAAAGTGCGCTTTATAAACAAAAAAACGCAGATCCGGTGGATGCTCAGTTTTCCGGGAATATTTTAAAAAATACCGATCCACTCTTTGACAGCATAAATATTTCAAAAAACTATTACGATTTTCATTTTTTAAAGAATCCTGCAGCGCCGGCCCTGGATCAGGGGTCAGCTATTCCTTTGCCATTTGACCTGGATGGGAATCCAAGAAGCGGCATTCCCGATCTCGGCTGTTACGAAAAGTAATACAAGGAGTTTACAGTGTAGTGAGAAAATTGCTCCCATCAACCTTCGTCGATTACTTATCTTTGCTAAAAAAATGAAACCGATCCTATTTTTATTGGCATCAATTGCTTTTTTCTCATTTTCAAAGCCCACCGAAAACCCCAATCCCATGTCGCCACAATCTATTTATAAGTTCAAAGTAGAAAGTCTGGATGGGGGAACAATTGACTTTTCGAAATTTGCAGGGAAGAAAATCCTCGTGGTCAATACTGCTTCTAAGTGCGGATTTACGCCACAATATGAGGCGCTTGAAAAGTTATACAAAGAACATGGCAATGAACTGGTGATCGTTGGTTTTCCCGCAAATAATTTTGGCGGGCAAGAGCCAGGTTCCAACGAGGAAATTGCAACATTTTGTAAAAAGAATTATGGAGTAACTTTTCCAATGGCCGCAAAAGTTTCTGTGAAAGGAGATGACATCGCACCTATCTTTAAATGGCTCACCATGAAATCTGAAAATGGGGTTATGGATGCAGATATCAAATGGAATTTCACAAAATTTCTTTTAGATGAAAATGGAGTATTGTTGACCAAGTTTGACAGCAAAGTAACGCCGATGAGTGAGGAAATTCTTGCCTACCTAAAATAATTTCCGGTTATAATTTCCCCGATAACTTTTTGAACTGAATTTTCTATAACAAAAGAAATTCAGCAGTCTATGCCAGTTTAGTTTTATGGAATTTAAGAATGTCATTGGCCAGGAATCAGTTAAACGGCACCTCGTTGATCTTGTCACTCAAAACAGGCTGAGTCATGCGTTGCTTTTTTTAGGAAAGGAGGGATGCGGATCATTAGCTCTTGCGCTGGCTTTCGCCCAATACATCGTCTGTACCTCTGCCAAAAAATCTTCTTCGCAGGATAACAGTTCTCTGGATTTATTTGAAGCAAACGACACGGTTGACACAGGAAAAACTAGTTCCCCGGATTCTTTGCCGAAAGAAATAGCCGTTGATTCCTGTGGCAAGTGCCCTGCATGCATCAAAGCATCTCAATTGATACATCCGGACATCCACTTTTCTTTTCCGGTAATACCAAAAAAATCAGGAACTCCGCCGGCAAGTGAGGATTACATGAAGGAATGGAGAGAATTTATTTCTACCAACCTTTATGGAAACGTTTACGATTGGCTTCAATTTTTGGGCGCGGAAAACAAACAGGGAAATATTACGGCAAGGGAATGCAATGAGATCAATCAAAAATTGAGTCTCAAAGCATTTGAAAGCGAATTTAAAATCCTGGTAATGTGGATGCCGGAGCTACTCGGCACCTCTGGCAACAAATTATTAAAGCTGATAGAAGAGCCGCCTCCCGGAACGATATTTATTTTTGTAGCGGAAGATGAACAAGCCATCTTGCCCACCATTCTTTCCAGAACGCAACTTATCAGGATACTTCCTCTTTCCGCTAAGGAGATCGAAAATGCTCTAATTAATCGTGAAGAGATCAATCGTGATAAAGCGGCTCAGGTTGCTGCAGTAAGTGATGGCAACTTTCGGGAAGCACTCCGTTCGCTTCAGCATTCGGATGAGGATTGGCAAGGACTCTTGAGAGACTGGTTAAATGCTATCTTGAAGGGCGGACCAGCCGCGCAGGTAAAATGGATAGACACTGTAAGCCGGCTCGGAAGAGAGCGACAAAAGCAATTGGTGAAATTCTTTATTCACTTATTGCATCAGGCAATCAGGATCAGTTATCTCAGTCTTCCTGTTGGGGAAATTGTTGTGTCAGAAAATGAAAAGGACTTTGCAAACAGGTTGAATAAAATGTGCAACGCCGACGCCAAGGAAGCAATGATCAACGAGTTGGATAAAGCAATTTTTTATATAGAACGTAATGCAAATGCAAAAATGCTCTTTCATGCACTCTCGATCAGGCTGCACCATATAATTAAAGATAATTCGCTAATTTTGGTGAATTGAGGTTAATGAATTGAAGCAGATGGCTCAATACTCTGGATACTTTATTTCAGCTATATCTTTTTAATCAACTGCCCTTATATTAACAAGTGATTTATAGTTTTACAATCAACCCGGCGATTTTCAAACTCTGCTGGAAAAATTATAAATAGAAGTTGTGAATCAATTACGCTGAGAACTCCATCTGCCAAATTTTTTTTTATTTAAACTTTCGCTAATCAACTATGAGTTGTACAAGTTGTAGTACCGGCAAACCCAATGGATGCAAAAGTAACGGAGGATGCAGCACGGGTGGGTGTAATCGCATGAACGTACATGATTGGTTGAGCGATCTTCCGTTTAGCGATAGCGAAAGTCAATGCCATATCATTGAAGTTTCTTTTAACCAGGGCAGCAGAAAAGATTTTTACAGAAATAATACATTACAATATTTCGAGAAGGGCGATATAGTCTCAGTTGAAGGAGTTAGTGGCTTCGACGTGGGTACAGTCAGCGTAACCGGCGAACTGGTTAGACTGCAATTGAAGAAGCACGGCATAAAAGAAGACAATTCTGATATAAAAAAAGTGTTGCGGTTTTCTACTGATTCGGATATTTCGAAGTGGAAAGAAACGAAGGCGCGTGAGCATGATGTACTGATCAGGAGCAGGGCAATGGCAAGGCAGCTTAATGTTGATCTAAAAATGGCAGAGGTAGAAATCCAGGCAGACAGCAGAAAAGCGACCTTCTTCTACATTGCAGATGAGCGGGTTGACTTTCGTGAATTGATTAAAAGATATGCTTCTGAATTTAAGGTGAAAGTGGAAATGCGCCAAATCGGTGCACGGCAGGAAGCCGGCAAGGTGGGAGGCATTGGAAGCTGTGGTCGTGAACTATGTTGCAGCACCTGGCTAACTGATTTTAAAAGTGTAAACACAGATGCTGCCCGATATCAAAATTTGAGCATCAACCAGGCAAAATTGAGTGGTCAGTGTGGACGGTTAAAATGCTGTCTCAACTATGAGCTCGATACCTATCTGGATGCACTGCAACATTTTCCTGACGACGCCGATGTAATTGAAGTAGCAAAAGGACGCGCCTTCTTGGTTAAGAAAGACATCTTTCGTAACCTGATGTGGTATTCAATGCCAGACAATACGAAGTATTATCCGTTATCAGTGGAAAGCGTGAAAAAGATTCTGGCCCAAAATCGCAGTGGTGTAAAACCTGATACGCTGGAGACTGTAGAAGTCTTGAGTGGAAAGCCTAAAGAAGTGGAGCCGGAGTTTGTGGATGTAGTGGGCCACATTTCAATCAAGTCGTTGGAAAAAAACAGCCGCAGGCGCAGAAATGATAACAACAGGAAAGGACAGCATTCACATGGTAAACAGCAGCAAAGGCCCCAACAAAGGAACGAGCAACAATCCAATCAAAAAACCAACAGGAAGAGGCCTCCGCGGAAAAATCAACCTTAAAGAATATTAAATTCTTGAAACTAAAAAGTTTCCCTTTATAAAAACAAAAAAGGGCTGCCAATATTTTTTCTATAATCTGCACTACATTTGTTCGATGTCAATTGTCATTTCCAATCTTACTAAAAAGTTCGGTCTGCAAAAAGCAATTGACAATATATCTTTCCAGGTAAACAATAACGAAATCGTTGGATTTCTTGGTCCAAACGGCGCAGGTAAATCTACAACCATGAAAATTGTAACAGGCTGCTTAGAAGCCGATTCAGGTTGTGCTGTTGTAAACGGCATCGATATAAGCAAAAGCCCGATTAAAGTAAAGAAGCAACTGGGCTATCTTCCTGAAAATAATCCTTTATATCACGAAATGTACGTCAGGGAATATCTTCAGTTCATGGTGGATGTTCATCAAACTGCCAATGGTAAAAATAGAATAGAAGAGGTCATTGAACTGACTGGCCTAAGGCAGGAGTGTAAAAAGAAAATAGGCCAACTGAGCAAGGGTTACAAACAAAGAGTTGGGTTGGCAGCATCGCTGATTCACGATCCTGGCGTTCTTATACTCGACGAACCGACAACAGGCCTGGACCCAAACCAGATTATTGAAATAAGGGAACTTATAAGAGAGTTAGGTGAAAATAAAACAGTGCTTTTTTCGTCACATATTTTACAGGAAGTAGAAAGTGTTTGCGACCGGGTAGTTATTATCAATAAGGGAAGCATAGTGGCTAACGACACTCTTGCCAATCTCAGAACTTCCAACATGACTTCTCATATGATCATTGTTGAATTCTCAAGAGCCATTGATCTTTCTTCTTTGGATCACCTGGAAGAAGCAATCAAGGTGGAAATGGATGGCGCAGCCACTTTTAGACTGTCAACGCTGGAACCTGAAATACTAAAGAAGAAGCTTTTTGCCTTCAGCATTGAAAAGAATTTGGACATCGTTTCTTTAAAAAGCGAACACAAATCCCTGGAAGATATTTTTAGAAGTTTAACCGGTAATTTTCAAAATAATTAATCAATAAAATTATGAGCTACGTTGCAAATATTCACGCACGCCAGATCCTTGACAGCCGGGGAAACCCGACGGTTGAAGTGGAAGTATTAACTGAAAATGAATCACTCGGACGGGCCGCTGTTCCCTCAGGTGCCAGCACTGGCATTCATGAAGCAGTGGAGCTCAGGGATAATGATAAAAAAGATTACGGTGGAAAAAGTGTACACAAAGCGGTGGAAAATGTGAATGGGTTGATAGCCGATACCCTTACTGGTTGGGATGTAGCAGACCAAACAGGAATTGACAAGGCAATGATTGAGCTTGATGGAACCGAAAATAAAAGTGCGATTGGAGCAAATGCCATACTCGCAGTTAGTCTCGCTATTGCAAAAGCGGCAGCACTTGAGGCAAACCTTCCATTGTATCGATACATCGGCGGTACCAATGCAACGATTCTGCCAATTCCTATGATGAATATTTTAAATGGAGGCTCCCATGCGGATAACAAAATAGACTTCCAGGAATTCATGGTTATGCCGGTCGGCGCTGCCACTTTCAGCGAAGGATTAAAATGGGGTGTTGAAATATTCCATGCGCTGAAAGCAGTGTTGAAAAAGAAAGGATATAGCACAAATGTGGGAGATGAAGGTGGTTTTGCCCCGAATATACAAAGCAACGAGGAAGCAATCGAAACTGTAATCTCTGCCGTAGAATCTGCAGGTTTTAAAACAGGTTCACAGATTGGGATAGCAATGGATCCTGCAGTTAGCGAAATGTTTTTAACGAAAGAAAAAGTTTATCATTTTCATAAGTCGGACGGAAAGAAGTTAAGCAGCGAAAAGATGGTAGATTTTTGGGAGAGTTGGGTAAAACAATATCCAATTATTTCCATTGAAGACGGGATGGCTGAAGATGATTGGCAGGGCTGGAGATTAATGACCGAAAGGCTTGGTAAAAAAATTCAGTTAGTCGGTGATGACCTGTTTGTAACTAATGTAAAAAGATTGCAAAAAGGAATTGATGAAAACGTGGCCAACGGATTGTTGGTGAAAGTGAACCAGATCGGCACACTCACTGAAACCATCAACGCCGTTTCACTTGCGCAAAGAAATGGCTACAATACGATCATGAGCCACAGAAGTGGAGAAACTGAAGACACTACTATTGCCGACCTGGCCGTCGCGTTGAATTGTGGGCAAATAAAAACCGGCTCAGCCAGCAGAACAGATAGAATTGCAAAATACAACCAGCTAATAAGGATAGAAGAATTATTAGGTGAAAGCGCCATTTATCCAAAAGGAAAAATTAAATTTGGGAAATAGACGAACCTATATAAATCACGGTTTAGTAAAGCAACCCTAAATTAATGAATAAGGTTTCAAAAATATTTGGCAATAAATACCTGATAACAGGATCGGTGTTTGTCATTTGGATGTTATTCTTTGATAGAAATGATATTGGGCTTCAACTTAAAAGAGTTAGCGAATTACAATCGCTGCAGGAAAGCGAAAGAAAAATGGGCAAGCAAATTGCTGATACAAGAGAAGAATTAAATTTATTAAAGACCAATCCAAAAACGCTCGAAAAGTACGCCCGTGAAAAATATTTAATGAAAAAGGACAACGAAGACCTTTACATTATCACTTTTGATTCATCATCAATTAAATAGGGAAAAGCAATATTATCAACGGCGTGGCGTTTTGTACGTAGGATTGGATATTTTTCATTAAAGCTATTTTTATATGACACACATTACCCAGGACGATTTGGTGCAATATCTTTATAACGAAACTTCAGACAGAAAATCTGAATTCATTAAAGAG